>CALEKU010000017.1 GCA_937902745.1 uncultured Armatimonadota bacterium | reverse complement strand
TGTACGCACAGCAATGTGTTCAGCTAAGCGGTACCCATCGACCGAGGGCTTGATACTAAATCTTCACTACCGAGGGATATCAACCGATTCCCCCGCCAGTGTTCAAAACGCTGCAAAGAAGAGAACGCTTGCTCAGCAGATCCAGACAGACTAACGCAATACGATTCTAAAGATATAACGCTTTCTGGTGCCTTTGGCGCAGTGGTCCCACCCGTTCCCATCCCGAACACGGTCGTGAAACGCTGCTGCGGCGACAATACTTGGCAGGTAACTGCCCGGGAAGATAGCACGGTGCCAGAATCCCTGAGAAGCCCCGGCCATAAACTTTATAGTTATAGCCGGGGCTTTCGTTTTGCGGCTCCACCTCGCTCTGCGTGCGAGAGGACACGCATGACCACAAACGAACGATGGGCAGGCCATGTGGCCTGCCCATTCTCGTTCCGCGCCTGTGGCGCTCTGGTTGTGTGCTGCCGCCTATTCGGTGGGGGGCAGCGGGTTCTTCCGAGGGCGCCCCCGCTTGCGCGGCGGCTGGGGCGGCGCCGGGGGCTGCTTGGAGCGGGCTTCCGCCGCGCGGACACCGCGCATCTCTCCGCCCTTGCGACCGATCTCGGCGTAGAACTCCGTGCCGCGCGAGCGCTTCACGGTCTCGCCGCCCTTGCGGCCGATCTCCTGATAGAAGGAGGCTCCATATCGCTGCTTGACGATCTCGCCGCCCTTGCGTCCCGCCTCACGGGCGAGCGCCGGGTTAGCGGCGAAGCCGCCCTCTTTATCATGCTCATGCGACCCGCGGTGCGCTTCCGCGATGCGGCGAGCGCCCTCCGAGCCGGGCTGGGGTCCGGGCTTATCGTTGGCCATTATGCGTTCCTTTCTCCTTCAGCACACGAGTACACTGGCTCCGTCGATGGAGCCGCTTGCCTTACCGAATCCTCTCCGTTGGTAGATTTCGCCCTGGTTACGCTTTACGCTCTCGCTCGTTTTACGCTCTTGTACGTTCTCAGGTCAGGCGGCCGGCGCTTCCGGAGTGGGGTCCGTTGCGGACGCGCGGCCAGTAGCCTGGCGCACCTTTTCCAGCTCCTCGCGAGCGGTCTCGCGCAAGGTCGTGGCCTCGGCCGTGGCCGCGGTGCGCACCTGCGCGACTCCCTCGCTAACGTCCTCTTTTACCCTGCCTACGGTCTCGCCCACGCGTGCGGCCACCTGGGAGGCGGACCCCTTGACCGTCGAGGCCAGGTTCGTGGTGGAGTCCTTTACCTGGCTGGCGACATGGGTGGTCTGCTCCTTGACCTGGCCGTAGAGATCCGTGGCCGAGTCCTTCAGCTCCGCGCCCTTCTTCCGCAGCGTGTCGCGCGTCTCTTCCCCGCTCTGCGGGGCGTACAGGAGCGCGAGTGCGGCGCCCAGAGCGCTGCCAATCAACAATCCCACCAGGAAATCGCCTTTTTGGTCTGACATCTAGTAATATCCCTCTCTCAAGATCTAGAACCGGCGGTTATCCGCGCTTCCACGAGCGGCTCTTCGGTCCGCCCTGATTGTCTGCCGCGCGAGGTATCGGTGTAGGAGCGCGTGTGGTTGCGGGCGCCCGCCTCCTCCCTCACGCCTTCACTCTCAGGGGCAACGGTTGGAAGAACCTTCGTCTCGCGAAGTGTTTCGGTCGCGATGGCAGGTTCCCGTCGGACCGTTTCCGCCTGCCGCGAGTGGCGCCGGCGGGTCTGCAGGGCGGAAAATGCGCTCCAGCCGGCAGAGAGTCCGGCGGCCACGGAGTTGACGCTGATGAGCGGGGCGTTGATCGCCCGGGTCACGGCTGTCGTCGTGCGGTCCACTTTGTCATGGACCGTGTGCGCTACCGCCTCTCCCTGGGTCAAAATGGTCTCGGCCTTCTCGCCGATCGTGGACAGTCGCTGATTCGTTTCCGTGAGCAAGCTTTCGGCACGGGTCAGCAGGGGGTCGACGCGGGTCGTCATCTCTTCCACTCGGGCGTTCAGCCGAAGCAGGACAGAGACGAGTACCGCGAGCAGCGCCACCAGGAGAACCGAAAGTACCAGAAAGAAGATGATGAGGACAGTGCTCGCCACGGGGTTAATCGTCAATGATCGCCTCTCCTTATCCTCCGCAGGGACAAGATTCCCGGCACAGATGACTGCCTGCCATGATGTCTGCTTAGTCATTTACCCGAGGTCGATTGCCTCGAAACCGCATTTCCACGCTGTTTTCTTTTTCCGAGATATTTGCGGGGAGCGGTGGTAGGTGGTGCAGAGCGTGACAGACTCGTCTGTAAGGATACCCGATAAGGCGGCCCGGTTCCGTGGAATTTTTTCGGGCGGAGGTGAGGGGCCTCAGAAGAGGAAGCGCGTTCCTGCGGAGAGGGTGACGTCGGGCGCCTGTTTGGCCACGAATCCAAAGTCATTCTCGCCCAGGCTGAGGTACGCCATGGCGCCCGGCTTCAGCGTTCGCCAGAACCCGAACGTGAAGGAGCGGCGCGCGCGGTCCGTGTAGTAGTACCCGGTGCGGTGGGGCGCCGGGTTGTCGTCGGTCTGGACGACAAAGGAGGTCCGTCCGTCCATCATCCACTCGATCGAGAGGACACTGTGGACAAAGGTGGATCGGTGGTCAAAGTTCTCGTTGTTGGAGCGCCCCGCCCAAACGTGGCTGAGGTTGCCGTGAACGGCGATCCGGCGCGCCGGGCGTGCGGACACAGCGATGCCGAGCCCGAAGTCGGTCGCGCCCGAGCCGAAGAGATAGTCGCTGTCTCCGGTGGGCAGCTTGAGCAGGGCGCGCGCGGAGGCGGCGATTCGGCGCGGGTCGTCTCCGGTCAGACTCTCCGTGCCGTTGCCGGTCAGGGAGCGCCGGTATTCCAGCACAACGTCGCCCAACCCCTCCCTAGCCCGGGAGTCCTGAATCACCACGTTGCCCGAAACGTCGCGCACGACGAAGACGGTGCGCTGGCGGGGCAGGAGCTCCCTGCCGCCGCCGCCCATTCGGAACGACTTGTGCCACCAGTCGATGAACCAGTCCATCCGGCCGCCGTTACGCCAGATGTACGGAAGGCGGATGCCCAGCTCCTGACCCCCGCCCAGCCCCCTAGCGTAGTTCAGGTACAGGCGCTGCTCCTCGAAGTCGGTGGTATAGCCGATCTGAGGGACAACGAGCAGGTGGTTGGGCACATCGAGATTGAGTTCCGCTCGCGACTTCTCCCGGCCGAGCACCGAGGCGTCCACCGGTGTCGGCAGCAGGAATGGCGTGTTGGTGGGCTCCGGGTTGCGGACCGGAAGCGGACCCTTGGGCAGAATGCCGCCCCCGCCGCCGTCACTGCTCTGCCGGGCGTATACCGGAGTGACCGCGGTGACCGGGGCGCACGCCACCACGGCGAGGAGCGCTGTCAGGCAGCGGACCGTGGCGGGAGCAGGCGCAAGGTGCCGGGGGGGCACCGGGGAAGCTGGAGAGGGGCGGAGTTGCGTGCGGATGCGCATGGCGGCAGGAGCTTCCAGTAGTCGTGGGTGAGGGATCGGTTCCGCGGCCATTATAGCGAGGGGCGGCGCCCGCTGTCAATCGGGGACGGGGCGCCGCCGCCGGAGGGCGAGTTGTGCCGAATCACGACCACCTCACAGGTGAGGCGACGCAGCAGGGCGCTGGAGAGCGTTTCGGGGCGCCCGTCGCCGGTGATATCCTCCGCGCCGAGGACCGGGTCTTCGGCAACGCCCGCCGGGGGCGGCGCCGACACCAGGACTACCAGGTCGGCCCGGTGCTCGTTCGCCGCCTTCAGCGTGTCGTCAACGAACTTCCGCCCTTTGCGCACCTCAGTGGCCACCGGTACGCCGTAGGCACGCCCCACCTTTGCAGCGCGTTCAAGGAGGGCGCGGGCAGCCTCCTCCTCCTCGGGCATGGGGGCGTCCGGCGGCAGGGCGCGCGGCACCGCGATGGAGTAGGTGACGACGACCCGCGCACCCGGCCTGGCTGCGGTGAGCGAGCAGGCGACCGGGAGCGCCTCGGTCAGAAGCGTCTCCACCGGGAGGCTGTCGCAGGTGGGCACCACCACACTGGAAAAGGTCTTGGCCGGGAGGGCGGCAGTGCGCTCGTGGTGCCCGGCGAAGATCACACGGAGCAGGAAGAACGCCCCGGCAATGCCGAAGGCGACCACCAGGAAGATCGGGACGTACTCTTCGGGGTGAGTGGGGTCGATGCGCGCAAAGATCGGGAAGAGCGTCTCCATCAGGTGTCTCCTTCCCCGGTGCTGCTGGCTTCCGCATCCTGATCGTCCGTCTCGCGGTCGGCGCTGACGTTGCTGTCGGGCGCCGTTTCGGGCTCAGCGGTGAACGTGGCGTTCGCGGACAGGCGGTTGACCAGTACATCGCAGGTGGCGGTGTTCACCACCCGCTCCACCAGGTCCAGCGTTTCCAGCGGCGCGCTCTGCTCCACGGAGAGGACGATGCAGGAGGCGCGGAAGTCGCGCCCGATGCCCACCAAGCGGTCGGCGGGGTTACGGGTCCGCTCCAGGCGGGCCAGGGGAGTCAGGCGCCGGCGACGGGCGGCCTCCTCGAAGCGCCGGAGGTTGCGGATTGCGGCCTCCTCCTCCGCCCCCATCGCCGACAGCAGGGGACGGTCGCGCGGGACCGCCAGCAGGTACGCAAGGTGAACCCGAGGCGGCGCCCCGCTTATCCCGTCCCGGGGCTCTTCCGGGCGCGAGGTGGACGCCAGGCGCAGGCCCAGGGCCACCGCGTGCTCGTCGGCGCGGGTGCCGAGGAGTCCGATCACCACATCCCCGCCCGCGCCCGCCCGGCTCGGCGGCACGGGGGAGAGGCCCAGGCTGACGCGCGCCGCTTCCACCGTCTCCGCCACGGGCAGGCGCGAACCCAGGTCCGGTACGCGCCGGAGTACCTTTAGGACGGCGGGAGGAATCGCGGCGAACACAAGGCGGGCCGGGGGGACACGCCCTTCAAAGTGGTCCAGCGCCTCGGCGAAGGTGCGGGCGCCCTCCTCGGTGATGGAGTCGAGGCGGCTGCAGTCCAGCACGATGCCGCTCGGGTGCTGGCGCAGGCGGATGAGGATGGCCGACTCCAGAGTCTGCCAGTGGTTCTGCCGCAGCGTGCCCGAGAGCGACACGACCTCATCGCGTATCTCCACGATCATGGCTGGGCCGCCTTCCGGTGTGGGGCGATCTCCTCTTCGTCCGCGAAGTAGCGGAAGGACGTCACCACGACGCCCGGGCGGGCGCCCAGCGCGCGCCGGATCGCGTTGGCGGACGAGTTGTGCAGCAGGGGGTGCCACCAGCGCCGCGTCGCCACCAACTCCGGAATCACGATGGTCACCTCGTCGTCGTCGCGCTCCTCCTGCACCTGCTCGACATACTCCACAATCGGTTCGCGCAGATTCCGGTAGGGCGATTCCAGGATTACCAGCGGCATGTCCTCGACGTACTGCTCCCACAACTCCTTCAGGGTGGGGGTGTTGGTGGGATCGACCTCAATGTGTACGGCGCGCGCCTCCCGTGAGAGCGACTGGGCGTACTCCAGCGCCGGGAAGATGCCCCGGTGCAGCCCCGGGACCAGGACCAGCACCGTATGGTGCAGGCGGCCCGCGGCGGACAGGCGGGGGAACTCGGCGCTGCGCAGGTAGCGTGCGACATCCTGGTAGTGCCCGCGAATCTTGTGGAACATGCACACCAGCAACGGCACGAGCGCAATCACCAGCCACGCGCCGTAGTGGAGGACGGTCCCCGGTGTCCCGTCCTCCGCCTCGCCGAACGGCAGGCGGGGCAGCCATGTGATCGGCTCGCCCGCATTGAACTTCGTGATGGCGATGACCACCAGGACGACGCCGGTTGCCAGGGCGCCGGCGAGGTTCATCAGCATGGACACCTGCCACCCCGGCCCGCGGTCCCGCAGCCACTTACGCACCATTGACGCCTGCGACAGCGTGAACGAGGTGAAGACGCCGACCGCATACAGCGGCAGCAGCGAGGAGACCGACCCGCTGAACGCCACCACCAGCCCGGCCGCGAAGACTGCCAGCACCAGGATGCCGTTGTTGAAGACCAGACGGTCGCCCAGGTCGCCGAGTTGCCGCGGCAGGAAGCTGTCCCGCGCCAGCAGCGACGCCAGGCGTGGGAAGTCCTGGTAGGCAGTGTTGGCAGCGACGATCAGGATGGTCGCCGAGAACAGCATCAGGACCCAGTAGTACCAGGAGAAGCCGCCGGTGAAGACGCGCTTGCCGATCTGGGAGATGACCGTCTCGTACCCTCGCATGGTCTCCGGGATCGCCGGCACGTAGAAGGCGCGGGCCAGATAGGTCATCCCCAAAAACATCGTGGTCAGGATCGCCACCATGATAACCAGGGTGACCGCGGCGTTGCGCGCCTCCGGCTTCTTGAACGCCGGGATACCGTCCGAGATCGCCTCGATGCCGGTCAGGGCGGTGCAGCCCGACGTGAACGCCCGCAGGATCACAAACGGGGTCACCGCGCCGAGTGCGGTCATCCCGTTCTTCTTCATCAGTTCTTCCGACGCCTGGGCTACCGATACCGCCGTCTCCGGGGCGGGCGGCACCCCGGAGGTCAGTAGTTTAAAGAGCCCGACCCCGATCATCAGGAGCATCGAGAAGACGAACCCGTAGGTGGGCACCGCGAACACGGCGCCGCTCTCCTTTGTGCCACGCAGGTTGGCAACCGTGATGAAGGCGATCGCCAGGAGGCAGAGCGGCACCACGAACGGCTGCAGGCCGGGGAGCGCCGAGATTACCGCCGCGATGCCCGCCGAGACGGACACGGAGACGGTCAGGATGTAGTCCATCAGCAGTGATGCCGCCGCCACCAGGGAGGCGGTGGTGCCGAGGTTGTCCTTGGAGACCAGGTAGGCGCTCGCGCCGTTCGGGTAGGCGAAGATGGTCTGGCGGTAGGAGAGCGCCACGATGACCAGCAGGGCGCCGATCGCCAGCGCGATGGGCCAGGCGAGGCCGAGCGCCGGGCTCGCCGCGCCCGCCACGGAGAAGACCATCAGCACGCGCAGAATCTCTTCGGTGGCGTACGCCGTGGAGGAGAGCGCGTCGGAGGAGAAGACCGCAAGCGCAAGGCGCTTCGGGAGCCGGGTATGGATGGCCTGGGAGGTGGCGAGCGGCTTTCCCAGAAGGAACTTGCGGAGCGAGATGGACAAGGCTGCCTCGATAACGAACCTGAAAGACTACAGGGACCGGACCGAGCGGCGCCTCCGCCGCGGGCGCCCCGGTGCGCCCTCCGCTTCATTCAGTATACGGACGGGCGAAAAGCACTGTCAAGGCGACCCGGGGCGGGGCCTTAAGGCCCCGCCCCGGGCTGCGAATATTCTTGTGCCCCGTGTAACTTATCCCGTGCGGTAGTGGTCTTAATCGCTGTGAACTTCTTCGAATCACTGCGTGTGGCCTTCAACGCCCTGCGGGCGAACAAACTCCGCTCGCTGCTGACCATGCTCGGCGTCATCATCGGTGTCGGCGCGGTCATCATCATGATCTCGATCATCCAGGGGGCGCGCCAGCGCGTCATCAAGGAGTTCCGGGAGAGCGGATCGGAGATCGTCTTCGCCTTCTATGCGCCCAAGCGCGAAACGCGCCGCGGCGGCAGCTTCGAGGGGCTGAAGATGGAGGATGTCGAGGACCTGGAGCGCCGGGCGACTCTGCTCCAGAACCTCTCCCCACGCCTGGAGACCAGCGGCCAGGTGGCGCGCGGGAAGAAGACCTACAACGCCAGCGTGGTGGGGGTCGCGGCGAACTACCGCGAGGTGGCCGTGATCGAGTTGGAGCGGGGCCGCTTTATCGAGGCCGGCGACCTGGATACGTGGGCGAAGGTCGCGGTAATCGGCGATAAGGTCCGCACGGAGCTCTTCGGCGAGACCGAGGATCCTCTGGGGCAGACCATCGTCGCTCAGGTCTCCGGCAACCGCGTTCCGCTTACGGTGGTCGGTCTGCTCAAGCGCAAGGGGAACGAGGGCTTCGGCCAGAACCCGGACGAGCAGATTATTCTGCCCTTGAACACCGTGCAGAAGCGGCTTACAGGGTCGGACCGCCTGGCCGGCATCTCCGCCACGGCGATTAAGGCGGGAGGCGCGGAGGAGGCGGCGGACCAGATGTTCGCGCTCCTGAAGCAGCGCCACCCGGACAACGCCCAGGATTTCATCGTGGACACCCAGGAGGGCCTGCTCAAGCGGCTTGACTCGGTGCTGCTGATCTTCCAGCTCATCCTCGGTGGGGTAGGCGGCCTATCGCTGCTGGTGGGTGGCATCGGCATCATGAACATCATGCTGGTGTCGGTCACCGAGCGCACCCGTGAGATCGGCATCCGCAAGGCCGTAGGCGCCAAGCGCAACGACATCCTGCTCCAGTTCGTCACCGAGGCGATGACCGTCTCCGGGGTGGGCGGCCTGCTGGGTGTCGGGTTCGGCTACGGGGTCTCCAAGGCCATCGGGGCGGTTGCGAAGGACAGTCTGCCCACCTACGTCCCGCTGTGGGCGGCGATGCTCGGCTTCGGATTTGCGGTGGGCGTGGGCATGTTCTTCGGCATCTATCCTGCGGTCCGCGCCTCGAAACTCGACCCCATCAACGCCCTGCGCTACGAGTAGATTCGGAGGGTTTTGGCAGACATTTGGCGAACCGGTATTCGTTATGCCAAGTTACTTTCCCCCTCCTCCGTCCCTGCCGCCTGCCCTTTCCGCTGTCGTCACGGTGGCGTCGGCCCCGGCGAAAACGGCGGCGTTGCGGCAGGCTGTTCCGCTCCGCGCTGGGGACCGCATCACGACCTCCCGCACGCTCCGCAGGGAGACGGTGCTGGCGCCGGACACCCGGGAGGATGGCTCCGGCGCCGCCGTGGTGGTCGAGGGCGACGGTATCACCGTTGACTTCAACGGGCTGACCCTGCGGGGCACGCCCGACACTGCCGAACCGGACGCCCGCAAGGGGACCGGCATCCTGGTGCGCGGCAAGAACATCACGATCAAGAACGCCCGGGTTCACGGCTACAAGGTCGGCCTGCTGGCGAAGAACGCCCCCGGCCTCAAACTGATCGACTGCGACTTCTCCTACAACTGGAAGCAGCGGCTGAAGTCCACGCGCGAGCGCGAGGACCTTTCGGACTGGATGAGCTTCCACCAGAACGAGAAGGGGGAGTGGCTGCGCTTCGGGGCCGGTATTTACCTGGACAGCTGTGACGGCTTCCTGGTGCGTGGGTGCCGCATCACGGGCGGGCAGTGTGGCCTGATGGTGTCGCGCTCGAACCGGGGCCTCGCCTACAATAACGACTTCTCGTTCCTGTCGGCAATCGGCGTCGGTCTGTACCGCTCCTCCGACAACCGCGTGCTGCACAACAAGATCGACTGGTGCGTGCGCGGCTACTCCCACGGCGTGTACAACCGGGGGCAGGACTCGGCGGGCATCCTGGTCTTCGAGCAGTGCCACCGGAACACATTCGCCTACAACTCGGTGACGCACGGGGGCGACGGCTTCTTCCTGTGGGCCGGGCAGACCACGATGGACACCGGCAAGGGCGGCTGCAACGACAACGTGCTCTTTGCCAACGACTTCTCCCACGCGCCCACCAATGGCATCGAGGCGACATTCTCGCGCAATGTCTTCGCGAGCAACCTGCTCCTGGAGTGCTGGCACGGCGTCTGGGGCGGCTACTCCTACGACACGAAGATCACCGGTAATACGTTTGGCTGGAACGCCGAGGCCATCGCTATCGAGCACGGGCAGGACAACCTGATCGCCGATAACCGCTTCCTCGGCGACCGGACGGCGGTTCGCCTGTGGAGCAACAAGAGCGCGCCCGACCCGAATTGGGGCTACCCGAAGCACCGGGACACCCGCAGCCGGGACTACGCGGTGCGCGGGAACAGCTTTCAGGACGTCGATGTCGCGTTGGACGTGCGGGATACGTCGGGCGTCCGCGTGGCGGAGAACAACACTTTCCGCGAAACGGGCATGCGCCTGAAGCTGACGGGGGACACCCCGGGGCTGGTCATGGCCGAGCGGGGAGACACGGCGGCGGCTCCGGTGCTGCGTCCCCTCACCCCCAGCGCCGGCGTGATTCCGGACGCGCTGAGCACGGCGGCCTATCTGGCGACCTTCCGGAGCGCGGCCTGGGACCCGTTCCGGGTACAGGGGAAGCCGCTTGTCGCGCCGCTGAAGGACGGTCAGAAGCCGTTCCTGCCGCCGGACGCGCTGCGCGGGCGCCGCTACATCCTGGTGGACGAGTGGGGACCGTACGACTTCCGCCGCCCGATCCTCTGGGCGCAGGGCACCGGGAAGGAGACGGGCAATATGCGCCGCTTCGACATCCTGGGACCAAAGGGAACGTGGAAGGTGAAGAGCCTGTCGCCCGGCGTCACCCTGTCGGCAACCTCAGGCGCGGTCCCGGGCGAGGTAACGGCAACCTTTGCGTCACCGGACGGGGGCGCGGCCGGCGCGGTGGATGTGCGCGTGGAACTGGAGTATGTCGGGGCCGCGACCACGGACTATCGCGGCATCGTCACCACGGCCGGAAAGCCCGTCGCGTTCGGCTTTTCCGAATTCCGCCTGCCGATTGACTGGAAGGTGCGCTGGTTCCGCTGGGACGACGACACGGACCCGCGTACAAAGGCCGAACCCTTCGCCGCATTGATTGCGGGTACGCCCCTAGCCGAAGAGACGCGGCAGGGGGATCTGTCGTATGCGTGGGGCGGCGCTCCAAAGGCGGGCGTCCCGGCAGACCGGTTCGCGACCGTCGCTGAGGGGACGTTCACTGCCCCGCCGGGCGACTACGTGCTCGAAATCACGACCGATGACGGCTGCCGGGTCACGCTGGACGGCAAGCCGGTGCTGACCGACGCCTGGAAGTATCAGGGACCGACCCCGTACTCGCGGAAGGTGACCCTCACCGGCCCCCCGGGTACTCTACACACCCTGCGCGTGGAGCACTTTGAGATCGACGGCTACTCCACCCTTCAGGTTCGCCTCCGCCCGGACCGGCCGTAGAACCCGGGAGTGCCTGAAAAAAGAGCATGGGCCTGCGGCAGCAGGTCCATGCTCTTTTTCTGTTGTTGGCCGCTGTTGACCGCGCGCGGCTACGGCGTTCCCGGCTGCGCGCCGCCCGCGGGCGGGGGAGGGGGCGGCGGTGGGGGGAACTTCGGGCGATAGCCCGTATCGCGCCGGGTCGGGTTAGGTCCCAGGAGCACCCGGGCACCGATCACCGACACAACCAGCACCACGACGGCGATCACCGCCCAGAAGACCCACGGGGGGACCGCTCGCGCTTCGTTACTTGAGGCTGCGTTCGTCACGCTCTTTTTTCCCCTCAGTTGTCCTGCCACACATCGCCCCAGAAGTCGTTGCTGTAGGGCACCGGCTTCGTGATGCTGGAGATCGCCACGCTCTTGACATGACCGTCGGCGAAGATGACGTTAACGCGGCCGTTATGCCGCTTGGAGGCGCGCCCCACGATGCCGGTCCAGAAGTCCTCCGGATTCTGCGGGTTGTAGTCCCAGGCGCTCTGGCTGGTGAACTGGTAGTAGCCCCAGCCCTCCTCGCCGTCCGGACTGGGGTAGGCAACGTCGATAAACGCGCACCGCTCCGCCGGCTTGTCTATACGGGCGTACGAGCGCCCGGGGATGTACGTCGTCGTGCCGTTGATCACGGACCAGTACCCGAAGTACCCCCAGGCGTTCGCGCTCAGGTTGACCCACCAGGTCCACTCCCACGGCTGGTCCGGCGCGGTCACGAAGTCAATCGGGGCCGGGCCGGTGAGGGGGCACCAGAATACCTCCGCGCTCTTGATATAGGGATACAGGAGCTGCGGCATGCGACCGTGCGGGTAGTCGCCGAAGGTGCCCTCGACCATCGGGCTGACCTCGTCGTAGTCCTGGGTGTACATCATGAGTGCCTTGCCCACCTGCATCTGGTTGGAGAGGCAGGCCGTGCTCTTGGCCGCGCGTCGTGCCTGCGCAAAGACCGGGAACAGGATCGCGGCAAGAATGGCGATGATGGCGATCACGACGAGCAACTCAATGAGCGTGAACGCGCGGCGTCTTCCCGATGCGGTCACTGTCCGAGTCGATGAATCACACATAAATCCTCCTGCTGCACAATGACGAACGGCGCGCCCGCTTGCAGGCTACCGTCTGTAGGTGGCGTCATTAGGTCGGCCACACTGCCTTAAGGACCCTGCTAGCACTTCCCTGTGCGCCTCGCGCGGGGCGGTAGCCCCGCTATCGACGCGGGCCTGAGCCCGCGCCCGGAAAACCGACGTTGTCCGCCGCACCTTTTTCTGTTGCCTCTCCTACGGTGGAAGCGACTTGTAAGAGAAGGACGTCACCGCACCCGCTCCGGGATCGGCCAGCCACGCATGGCTGGTAGCTCATCCCGGCTCTCCGGCGTGTGTCTGAGTGTCGTCTGCCGCTCCGCCTTCCTTACAGGTTTTCCCCGCACGTTTCCGTTCTCGTCCGCGCTCGCTATCGTCGCCTGGTCGCCGTTGTTGGCGACGAGAGTCGGCCTCGGGCCGCGCGGCGCGGCCCGGGGCTTTTCCGCAAAAACATCACTCCACGGCGGTCGGTATCCCGCCGGGCGGGTTTGGCTTCGGCGGAACCTTGGTCTTCACCCCGGCGGGCTTGCCCAGGTACCAGAAGACGAAGCCGATCACGAACACCAGGAGGACGAGGGCCACGACCAGCACGGCGGGCGGGATCTCTTTCTTCATCGGTTCGGCGGTCATATAGAATCCTCCCCGAGGTCAGTCGAGGCAGCTCATGTCCTCGGACCACGTGTAGTAGATCATCCGGTAGTACTGGTAGCGGCAATCACCGGCGCCCCGGGCGCGCGGGGTGATGTTGGCGTCCATCAGGTTCAGCAGAAAGTCCTTCTTGTACCACTTGCTGTGGCCGTCGAAGAACAGAACATTCATCCCCTCGTTGTGGCGGAAGGCGAGGCGCTTGGTCTCCGGCCCGGTCGGACCGTCGTAGACCCACCAGCCGTTGTCACCCCAGCCGGATTCGTCGTTTGCGACCACCTCGTAGAGCAGTATCCTCTCCGCCGGGAACTTCAGTCGGTCCACATTCCAGGAGGGGATCGGCTCGCCGGGCGCCGCCTGGGCCAGGAGGGGCTGGCTCACCACGGCGCCATAAACGCTGATGCCGTAGGACTTGCCGCGGTACTCCAGGTTTTCGTCGTAGGGGTTCGAGAACCAGCTTCTATCCCGGGGGATGCCGTGGCTCGGGCAGTAGAAGAGCTGCTCGCTCTTCACGTACGGCTGTATCCAGCCGTTCCAGCACCACCCGCCCTGCTGGTTGGGCTCCCACGACGTGTCGCGGATGGAAGAGCCGTCGTAGTCCTGGAAGTACATCTGGAACGCGGTGCCCTGCTGGCGCAGGTTGGACAGGCAAGAGGTCTGCCGGGCCTTCTCCCGGGCCTGGGCAAAGACCGGGAACAGTATGGCTGCCAGTATCGCGATAATGGCGATAACGACTAGCAGCTCAATGAGAGTGAAGCCGCGGGACGTACCCGGAGAAAGGGGAGAGCGGCGGGGGGGAACGGAGGGGTTGCCCTTCGTTCTTCCGGACCGAAACACGTGACCGTACATGGGAACCTCCTTGGACGGACAGCGGGCGGCAGGCGGTTTCGCGGGCCGGCGACGGCGCGCGGGATACGGAAGATGTCGGCTCGACGGTCGTCCGGGTGGGGCACGCCCGGGAGACTCCTGCCCCAGTCTAGGGTCGCCCGGCGGGGCGGGAAACTTACGGCCGGCCGCGCTGCGGCGGCGCCGGCCGTTACGTCAGTTGATCCGGCGGACCGACTGGCGCTGCACCAGGCGGGCCGGGACGATGATCTCGTCGGGGAGGTCGTCCACTCCTTCCAATCGGTCGAGCAGGAGCCGGGCGCCCCGTCGCCCCAACTCCTCGAACGGGATATGCACCGTCGTCAGCGGCGGCGCAAGCGTCTGACAGAAGGGTTCGTCGTCGAATCCGACGAGGGAGACCTCCTCGGGGACACGCACCCCGCGCTCCTGGAGTTCCCGGAGCGCAAAGGCTGCCAGGATATCGGACCCCATCACAATCGCCGTCGGTCGCTCCCGGAGGAGCGAATCCACCGCGTCCGCCACCGTCATCCGCGGGCGCTGGATCGTCGCGATGAGGCCGGGCTCCCGGTCCAGGCCGTGCCGCGCGCACGCCTCCTCGTAGGCTGCCTGGCGCACGTCGTAGTGGTATGCCTCCTTGCCGCGCAGGAACCCGATGCGCCGGTGGCCTTGCTCCACCAGATAGGCCATTACCTGCTCTATCCCGCCCCGGTTGTCCTGAATCACGCGGGGGCAGGTGGAGTTCGCCGGTTCGGCGTCCACCACGACCACGCCGTACCCCTCCCGCTCCAGCCATCGGAGGGCCGGGGCGGGAAGCTCTCCGAACACCAGAACGCCGTCGAATGCGTGCTGCCGCGCCCAGTCTGCGAGGTGAGAGACGGTGAACTGCTCCGTGGAGAATGAGGCGAAGAGCATCCCCCACATCCGCAGGGTCAACTCCTGTGCCGCTGCCTGAATCTCGCGCAGTTCCGAGAGTGTGTACAGCGTGTGCTGGCCGTCGAAGACCTGCCAGCAGTTCAGCATGGCGATCACCCGGCTCTTAACGGGCCGGACGCGTTGCAGCGGCGACACCCTCTGCGGCGCCGGTGCCTGCTGCCGCTCCCCGCCGGCCACACGCGTGCCGCGGCCCACCGCGCGCAGGAGCACGCCCTTTTGCGCCAGGTCTGAGAGCGCTCGCTCCGCCGTCTGGTAACTGATCCGGTAGTGTGCGGCGATCTGCCGGGCCGACCAGACTACCTGCCCTGCGGAGAGCCGGCCTTCGGCGACGGCGGATTCGATCTGGTCGCTGATCTGCTGATAGAGCGGCTGTCCGCGGCGCGGGTCCAGTTCGAGTGAGATCATGGGCGCGTACCGGGTGCGTGGGGCGTAGCTCGCAGGCGCTGCGGGCGGTTCCCATCATCGGGGCATTCAGGGCACTGCCCGGGAATGCTATGGGGGGATTATAGACGCACTCTCTTTCGTGTGTCAAGCGTGGCTGTGAAAAAGGCAGGTGCATTCATAGCATTATGCTATGAGAGCTTCGTCCCCGGGTTCCCGGTCCACGGAGGGCGCGTCGGCGGCCAGTCCGAACCAGGGGGCGAGGTCGGGAGCGTAGCGGGGGAGGTCGCGGCGCAGACGCCGCAGGGCGAGGTCCTTCCCCTTGGCCTCCAGCATCACATCGAACACAGGGGGATCCCCGGGAGCCAGGGCCGCGCGCAGAAACGTCGCGAAGGCGAACGGGTCTACATACTCTGCGTGCCCGGTCCACACCGGGGGGAGCAGGGCCGTCTCCGCCTTGCCGGTCGCACGGCTCTTGCGCGCCACCTCACGGGAACCGGTGGCCGGCGTCGAGAAGTGGATCTTCGGGCGGACGCCGGTGGGCCAGGTGGCCAGCATCCGGCGCAGCGCCGGGAACATCGCGGTCTGCTCCGGATTGAAGCACCAGAAGTGCTGGTAGTCGAAGATCAGCGGTACGCCGGTTTCGTCGTGGATCGCGAGGACGTCCGCCGCGCTGTAGCGCAGGTCGTCGTTCTCCAGCACCAAACGGCGGCGCACCGGCTCGGGCAGGCGGCGATAGGCTTCGACCCAGCGCCGGCGGCCGTTCTCCCGGTCGCCGCCGTAGGTGCCACCCACGTGGATCACCAGTACGGCCTCCGGGCCGAGCTCCATCGCGTCCAGTATCTCCGCACCGGCCAGAAGATCGCGGGCGCTCTTCTCCACCAGGTCCGGGTTCGGGCTGTTGAGCACGATGAACTGCGACGGGTGCATCGAAAGGCGCACGCCCTGCGCCCGTGCCCTCCTCCCGAGTGCGGCCAACTCGCCGGCGCACTCGGCGATCTGTCCGTGGAACTGCGGCAGGTCGGGGTGGGTGGCGTAAGGCGCGATGTCGCTGGAGAGGCGGTACATCGTGATGTCGTTGCGGGCCAGGTAGTCGAAGATGGCGTCGAGGTAGCCGATCGAAACGGAAAGGTGCGGCGCGCTCTGCCACCGTCGGGCGTCGTTACTCTTCAGGCCCGCTTCCGCGAGCACCTTCACGGCGAAGCCGAGCCGTGCGGGGAGCGGTGGCAGCAGGGGCGTAGGGCGGTCGTCCATGAGAGATTTGTACCCGTTTGGCCTCCGGGCGGGAACGCAGGGGCGCGTTTGGGGGTAACGGAGTTGGCGGCGCCGCGAACTAACCCGACCCGTTGTTCCGGGGGCGCTTTAACGGTATAATCTCTATAGGCGATGCAACGGGTCGCCGATGATTTTAGGGAAGGCTTTCCGGCCCCGCTCCACGCGCTGCCGGTCAGGAGGATAGGAACACGATGGCATCCACGACGCTTGAGGCTCCGGTCACCACGCCCGTCGAGGACAAGTTCACGCCGACGCCTGAGACGCCGGTCTGTCTGACCGAGCGCGCGGCTACCGAGGTGCGTGACATCCTGGAGCAGCAGGGCAACCCCGAGGGCGTGCGGCTGCGCGTCTACGTGGCGGGCGGCGGCTGCTCCGGTCTGCAGTACGGCATGGCGCTGGACGAGAACGTGGAAGAGGGCGATGCCATCTTCCCGGCCCATGTCCAGTTTGGCACCCCGGACGGCGACGGGCCGCTTCGCTTCGAGACGGACAGCACCTTTGAGGTCGTGATCGACCCGATGAGCCTGAAGTACATCTTCGGCTCCGTCGTGGATTACGTCACCACCCCGATGGGCGGCGGCTTCAAGGTGGAGAACCCCAACGCGGTGCGCGCCTGCGGCTGCGGCTCCTCGTTCAGCACGGAGGAGAACGAGGGCACCGTCACCGGCGGCTGCGGCTCCTGCGGCTCGCGCTAATCACGCGTCCGTTTTCACGTCGGTTTTTCGGTAAGGCGGCCCGCGCGATTTCACATCGCGCGGGCCGTCGCGCTTTTGGAGCGGTTTGGCGGTTCCCTCTGCCGGGCCGTTCTGGTATAATAGGTCGGTTGCGCGGGGGACGTGTTTGCAACCTCGCTCTTCTCCGCGCCCTCACACCCGAACCCAGACTTTAGAAAGAATGCCGGACCCCTCGGCAAGGAGTACCCTCGACACCATGGCTAAAGGATCGCCCGCGGCAGAGGCGGCGACGCCCCCCAGGAAGGGAACGTTCGACCAGGAGAAGTACCTCCGCTTCTACGAACAGATGGTTCACATCCGCGAGTTCGAGGAGATCTGTGAACCGGCGTTCCGCGCGGGCAACCACGGCATTGGCGGGTACCTGCACCTGTACTCCGGTGAGGAGGCTATCGCCGTCGGCATCATCGGGGCAATGGACCTCCCGAAGGGCGACTGCTTCATCGGCCACTACCGGGACCATGCCTACGCGCTCGCTGCCGGTTCAGACCCGGGCCAGGTGATGGCCGAGATCTGCGGCAAGGCCACGGGCTGCTCCAAAGGCAAGGGCGGCTCGATGCACATCTGCGATGCTGAGCGCGGCTTCTACGGCGGCTACGGCATCGTGGGCGGCAACGTCCCGATCGCCCTGGGCCTCGGCTGGTCGATCAAGTACCGCGGCGGTGACCAGGTCTGCGCCTGCTTCTTCGGCGACGGCTCGATGAACCAGGGCGGCTTCCACGAGGCGCTGAACATGGCGCAGCTCTACAAGGTGCCTGTCCTCTTCGTGCTGGAGAACAACGGCTACGCGATGGGCACGTCCATTGAGCGGAGCCATGCGAACACCGACCTGGCATCGCGTGTGGAGTCGTACAACATGAAGCACGACACCATCGACGGCCAGAACATCTTCACCGTGCACGAGCGCGTCCAGGAGATTATCGCCGGAATGCGCAAGGACCCGCACCCGTTCTTCCTGGAGTGCAAGACCTACCGCTACCACGGCCACGGCGCCGCGGACACGCAGGTGACCCAGGCTACGTACCGGACCAAGGAAGAGATTGAGAAGTGGCGCACGCAGCGCGATCCGATTCTCATCGCGGAGAAGATCCTGATGGAGGCCGGCGCCCTTTCGCAGGCGGACCGCGACCGCATCCACGCGGAGGCGAAGGACGCAGCGAAGGCTGCGCTCAAGTTTGCGGACGACTCCCCCAACCCCTCGCCGGACGAACTCCTTAAGGACGTTTACGCATAGCAACCTCACCCTCTGCCCCCTCCTCTGCAGCCTTGCGGGGAGGGGGTACGGTCGTTAGAGCGACACACAAACATGGCAAAAATTCGATACACGGACGCGCTCACCCTCGCCCTCCAGGAAGAGATGGACCGGGACGAGTCGGTGTTCATCATCGGCGAGGAGGTCGGGCAGTATCTCGGCACCCTCCAGGTCACCAAGGGATTCCTCGAAAAGTACGGGAAGAACCGCGTGGTGGACACCCCCATCTCCGAGGTGGGGATTATTGGAACCGGCATCGGGGCGGCGATGGCGGGACTGCGCCCCGTCTGCGAGATGATGCGCATGGACTTTGCGCTGCCCGCCTACGACCAGATCGCCCAGCACGCGGCCAAGATCCGCTATATGTTCGGCGGCCAGTTCAAGGTGCCGATGGTGATCCGCGGCCCGTCCGGCGTCGTTAACCAGCTTTCCGCGCAGCACTCGCAGGCGCTGGAGGCGCTGTTCTGCCACTGCCCCGGCCTGAAGGTCGTGGTGCCCGCCACCCCGGCGGATGCCAAGGGGCTTCTCAAGAGCGCCATCCGCGACGATAACCCGGTGGTCGTGCTGGAGGCACTGAAGATCCAGTTCCAGAAGGTGGACTGGTGGGAAGAGATCCAGGAAGGGCTCTCCGAGGTTCCGGACGATCCGGACTTCTACCCGGAACTGGGCAAGGCGAAGGTGCTGCGCGAGGGGACGGACGTGACGCTCGTGGGCTACTCCACGATGACCACCACCAACCTGCGCGCCGCGAAGCTGCTGGAGAAGGACGGCATCTCCGCCGAGGTCGTGGACCTGCGCACCCTCCTGCCGCTGGACATGGCGACCCCGCTGGCGTCGATCAAGAAGACGCACCGCGCGGTGGTGGTGCAGGAGCAGTGGGGCCTCTACGGCTGCGCCGCGGAGATTAGCGCGCAGATCGCGGAGCGGGCGTTCTACGACCTGGATGCGCCAGTGCAGCGCGTGACCGGGGCGTTTGTGCCCATGCCTTACTCGCGTGCGCTGGAGACGCTGGCGTACCCGAACGAGAACGACGTCGTCGCCGCTGCGAAGCGGACGCTGTACGGGAAGTAAAAGAAGACTCATGGCGGACATTATCCTGCCCAAGATGGGCGATGCGATGGAAGAAGGCCGCATCGTCCAGTGGCTGAAGAACGTCGGCGACGCGGTCAAGGCGGGCGAACCGGTCGTCGAGATCGAGACCGACAAGTCGAACGTCGAGGTCGAGGCGGAGGAGAGCGGCTTCCTCCAGAAGATCAACACCCAGCCTGGCGAACTCGCCCCGGTCGGCGCGGTGATCGCGGTAATCGGCGCGGAAGCGCCCTCTGCGGATGCGTCCAGCGCTCCCGCGCCCGCTCCGGCAGCGGAAGCGCCCAAAGCGGAGCCGAAGGCCGCCGCTGCGCCTGCAGAATCGGGCAAGTCGAACGGCACCGGGCCGAAGGTGCCGGAAGAGACGGCGCCCAAGGCCGCGCCCGAGGAGAATCCGTCCGGGGCGTCGCAGCCGGTCATGGTCACCCGGGCCGAGGGCTGGAAGCCCTTCGATTCGTTCGTGGGCGCCCTCCCGGAGAACCTGGGCGGCACCGCGAGCGTCATCGGCGAGCCCATCGCCGTCAGCGGCGGCAGCGCCGGCTCCGAGCGCCTGAAGGCCACGCCCGTTGCTCGCGCAATGGCCCAGGCCAATAACCTGGACCTGGCGCGGCTGAAGGGCAGCGGCCCGGACGGTGGCATCGTCAAGGCGGATGTTGAGGCGGCTCTGAGCAGCGGCGCCAACTTCGCTACCGCCCCGGCGGCGGCTTCGACCGCGCCCGCAACGGCTCCGGCCTCCTCCGTGTCGGTCTCCGCGGCCGAGGGCGATGAGGTCGTCGAGTACAACGCCATGCGGCGCACCATCGCCCGGCGGCTCACCGAAAGCAAGCAGACGATCCCGCATTTTTACGTCACCAGCGAAATCGATATGCAGGCGTACCTGGACCTGCGCGAGCAGATTAACGCGTCGGCAGGCGAGGGCCAGGGCAAGGTCAGCGTCACCGATATGCTGGTGAAGGCGTGCGCGGTCGCGCTGGTGGAGAACCCGGTGGTGAACTCCGTCTTCTCAGACAACACCCGTATCACCCGCAAGAGCGTGAACATCGGGGTGGCCGTGGCGATCGCAGATGGTCTGATTGTGCCCGTGGTGAAGAACTGCGAGAACAAGTCGCTGCGCGCCATCGCCAAGGAGACGCGCCCGCTGATCGAGCGCGCCCGCGAGAACAAGCTGAAGCCCGACGAGTACACCGGCGGGACGTTCACCATCTCGAACCTCGGGCAGTATGACGTGGAGAACTTTGCCGCGATCATCAACCCGGGCGAGGCGGCCATTCTGGCGGTCTCGTCGGTGCGCGAGGTGCCGGCGGTGGTGGATGGTCAGATCGTGCCGCGCAAGCGCATGAAGGTGACGCTCTGCGCCGACCACCGGGTGATGGACGGCGTGGCGGGGGCGATCTTCCTCCAGTCACTGAAGCGCGTGATCGAGAACCCGCTCCAGATTCTGGCGGGCTGAGTATCGAGGAGGCAGGCCGAAGGTATGCAGAAGGCTCTGAGGAACCAGCCGACGTTCGAGCCCGGCCGGTTTTCCGAGAGGGTGGCCCCGTGGAAGAGCCTGTCCGGCGGGCCGGGCAGTAACCGGGTCGTGGTGGAGTGGAGCGTCGGCAAGGGGCCGTCGGTGTTCGTGTACCCGGCCGCCCGGCGCGCCGAGGGGTTCGACCTTCTGGAGGGCCTGGGCGCCCACCAGAGCGATGAGCGCTGGGCGGACTTCCTGGAGTTCGAGTACGTGCCGCAGGTGGTAGAGGCGCTGAAGTCTGGCGGGCACAACCCGCAGGTCATCTGTGTAGATCTGCGCCCGGTCCAGACGATGCGCGCTCGGCGCCGCGCCCTGGAGGCAGCCGCTCGGGAAAAGGCCGGGGGTGTTGCGGCGCATCACTGAGGGCGTCGCCGGTTGAAATGGCGCCGTCGGGTTGGCGCCATCGCATTCGTGCCGTGGGTTGAAACCCCGGCTTCCGTGATTCAAGCCCGCCTACGCGGGCTAACGACAACGGGGGCGGCTACGGAATTTCCGTAGCCGCCCCTCGCCCCATGGAGCCCGCGTAGGCGGGCTTGAATCACGGAAGCCGGGGTTTCAACCCACGGCACCATCGCCACGGGGCGTGAGCAGGAAGGCGCGGGACTGGCTTCCGATGATCCCGTAACCGGTGATCTGTCCGCGCTCGTTGATCGCGGTGGCCTGCATCAGAATCCAGCCGCTGTTTGCCGGAATCAGGGAGTTCAGGTCCCGCATCCGGCCGTTTTCCCACAGAAACGCGCGCCGTTGCGTGGCATCGTTTTCGCTGAAGCCGACAATCTGACCGTTCGTGTTGGCGTCACTGGCGGTGCTTTCGGCATGGCCGGGCAGCGCGCCGAGGTCCTCGGGGGCGCCGCCGCGGTCGCGCCAGAGCACGGCGCGCAGGGCGCCACCCGTCGCGCCGCCTGTGGCCCAGCCAACAATCCAGCCGTTCTCGCTGATGCCGCGGGCGGACGATCGGTCCCCGCCGGGCAGCGGCTCCAGCTCCCGAATCAGGCCGTTGTCGAGGAGGAAGCCCCGGTGGACTGCGTTAACGCCGCCGCTGGTCTGCGTCTGCCCGACGATGCGCCCCGCGGAGTCAATAGCCTGGGGTAGGGAGAAGGCGGAACCGGGCAGGGAGGGAATCACCTGGGTCTGCCCCGTGATCTCCCAGATAATCCCTGTGGGCACCGCGTCGTTCTGTCGCAGCAGTGTCCCCGCGATACGCCCATTCGCGCTGATCGCTTGCGGGAGGGTCTGCGCCGTCTGCGGTGGCTCCGCCAGAAGCGCCATCGTGCCGTTCTCCCAGCGGAACCCGCGGGTATCCGCCGGGCCATTGGTCGCGCTGTGGCCGGTGACGACCCCCGCCGCGTTGATGCCCGTGGCGATGCTGGTCTCGCCCGTGCCGAGCGTGCCCAGGTTCACAGGACGGTTCGGCTGATCGCTCCGCCACAGGGTCGCGCGCGGTCCGTCCGGGCCAAACGAACTTCCGACCACGTCGCCCGCCTCGTTCATGTCGGTGGGGCCGCTTTCAAAGTCGCCCGCCAGCGGCGGGAGCTCCACGATGTCGTAGAGTACCTGCGGACGCGGGGCCGGCGTACCGTTGCCGCCTCCGCCGCACCCGGACAGGGCAAGAAGTCCCGCCGATGCCAACGAGAAAACGATGTGTCTCCGCGTTATCTGCGTGTTCAATGTTCTTTACTCCCCGAATCAGCGTTCCAGGAGAGTGTAGCCAGAGGGCGTGAACATTCCGTAATCGCAGGCGCGATTCCCAAAGACTACGAAAAACTAAAGGCGGGTGGCGGCGAGGATGTCGCGGGCGGCGGGAACGGCCGCGCTCGCGCCGTAGCCGCCGTTCTCGACGATCACGGCGAAGGCGACGCGGGGGCGCTCCACTGGGGCGAAGCCGATGAACCAGGAGTGCGAAACGCGGTCGTACCGGTCGTTCTGTGCGGTGCCCGTCTTGCCCGCGACGGAGAAGGGGAGGCCCGAGAAGCGCCCGGCGGCGGTGCCGCTGACGGTGACACGGCGCATCATGTCGGCGAGGCGCGCGGCATCGTTCGCCGTCAGCGGCGCGGACGCCTCAGCAGGCCCGGCGCCCTTGACAAACTGCGGCGTCAGGCGCTTCCCGCCGTTGGCGACGGCCTGGGCTACGCCCGCCATCTCCAGGGGCGATGCCAGCATCTCCGCCTGCCCGAAGGCAATCTCCGGCAGCGATGCGTCAAAGGCGGTGGGCGAGGGGAGTTTGGCAAAGCCGTACTGTGCGGCGTGCTCGCGCAGCGCCTTCGCCCCCAGGTCGATGCCCACCAGCGCGAAGTAGACGTTGCACGACTCCGCCACGGCCTTGGTCAGGTTCGTCAGGCCGTGCGGCCGCTCGCTCTCGTCGTCCACGATGCGCCGTCGGGCGTAGGTCTGCCCGCCCGCCGACCAGATGACGTTCGACGCCACATGGTTGCAGGTCACGGTATGGTCAGCGCGCTCGTTGGCGAACTGCGCCGAGGCAGTGACGATTTTGAACGTCGAGCCCGGCGGATAGTAGCCGTTCGTGGCCCGGTTGATCAGCCGGAAGTCGCCGTCCGCGTTGGCGTTCAGCTCCCGCATCTTGGCCGGCGTGAGCGTGTTCGGGTCGTAGGTCGGCAGGGTCGCCGCCGCCAGCACCTCGCCCGTAGACGTGTCCAGCACCACGGCTGCCGCGCGTTGCTTGGGGTGCCCGTTGCGCCGGTCGCGCAGGCCCGCCGTCCGTCGCCGCAGCGCCTCCAGGGCTGCCTGCTGGAGCTCGGCATCCAGGCTGGTGACGACATCCGCGCCCTTCGGCAGGGTAAAGCCCGGGCGGTCCTTCAGGCGCCACAGGGGGAGCAGGGCGCGGTACGTCTCGAAGCCGCGCAGTTCGCCGTTGAAGCGGGACTCGAAACCGGTCGGCCCGCCGATGGCGGGATCGAGGTAGCCAACGAGGTGGCCGGTCGCTTCGCCCCGGGGATAGACCCGCTTCCCGTTCTTTGTCTCCGCCAGGACTCGCCCGGCCCGGTCGAGGATGCGCCCGCGGGGGATGCGGGCGGCCAGTGAGAGGAGGCGTGGGTTGATGTGCGGGCGCTTCACGCCGTCGGAGTCTGGCACACGCACTACGCGCGACGCCAGAACATCCATCCCAATGCCCTGAACGAATACCAGACGTGCTACGCAGACCACGCCGAGCAGGAGGGCAAAGACCACCCCCACGCGCCGCGCCGCGACCGGGTAGCTGTCTGCCGGAGGGAGCGCCGGGGCCGATGTCCCGCGCGCGGACACGAGCAGGAGCAGGCCCACCATGAAGAACGAGGCGATCAGGGACGACTTGCCGTAGGAGACGAACGGCAGGGTGATGCCCGCGAGCGGTAGCAGCCCCAGGGTGCCAAACAGGATGACGATGGCCTGGATGCCGAGCAGGCCTGAGAGCCCTGCCGCCAGCAGACGGTCAAAGTCGGAGGCGGCGCGGCGGGCGATGGCGAGGCCACGCGCCACGAGCGTCAGGAAGCAGATGACGACCGCGAGGGTGGCGGGCAGACCCGCCTCCTCGCCCAGCGCCGCGAACACCAGGTCAGAGCCGCCGCGAGGGATGTACTCCGAGCCGCCGAGGCCCAGCCCGCTGCCGATAGGCCCACCGGACGCCATGCCCCACAGGCCGAGTGCCAGGTGGTCGCCGAGCGGGCGCGGGTTATTCCAGGGCGACAGCCACATCTGAACCCGGGTTTCGAAGACGCCGAATTTGAGCAGATAGCCCAGCGTGCCGCCGGCCAGCAGGGCAATGAGACCCAGGACAACGTACACCCCGCGCCCCGTGGCGAGGTACAGGAGCAGCAGGAACGCCCCGAAGAGGAGCAGCACCGGCCCGAGGTCGCGCACAATGGCGAACAGGGAGAGTGGCAGGGCGTAGAGTACCAGGAGCGGCGCGGCGTCCCGGCGGCGGGGCACCGGGAAGGGGCCGAACGTGCGCAGCGGGTCGTTCAGGAGTGGGCCGCGCTCCGCGAGGTAGGCGGCCAGGAACAGCACCATCAGGACCTTGATGGCCTCCACGGGCTGTGTCCCGGCCACGGAAAGCTTGACCCCGCCCGGGCCAGACCCGAGCAACCCCAGGAGGATCGTTCCCGCGACGGCGGCGAGAGCAAAGAGGTAACCGTAGCGGTGCAGGGGGAGGCGCGACACCGGGCGCGACAGGGCGAGCAGGAGGGCGAGGCTGCCCCCGGCGAGGACGCCCTGCGCCTGGGCGGCGAACGTGGGCATGTCGCGCACGGGGTCCTTGGTGGCAAAGAGAAGCAGCACCCCCAACCCGGAGAGCAGCAGCGCGATGGGCAGCAGGAACGGGTCGGCGGCGGGGTAGGCGCGCCGGAGCCACAGATGCCCGACAAGGGAGAACAGGGTGAAGCCGGCCAGATACAGCATCAGGGCGCGGCTCGCACTCTGCCAGGAGCGGACGATCAGGTGCGGCTCGGCGGCGCGCAGCCGCTCGCGGGAGACGAGCGGGGCGGAGAGCAGGCGCTCCCAGGAGGCATCGAGGCGCTGGGCGCGCAGGTTCAGCAGGCGCGCGCGCTGGTAACTGTCGAGTTCGGGCAGCGCGCGGATCTGATCGGCGGCGGCGTCTCGTGGGAGCGGCGCGCCGTTCTTGCGCATCTTTTCCGCCAGCGTGGGAGCGTCCGCGACCAGGGGGATGCGCCCCAGGGCGTCTACATCGGGGAAGGTGCCGCCGTAGCGCGTCTGCCGCGCTGCGACGAGGTGGCGGCCTACCTCCGCGGGCAGGGCCAGGGTGCGGGCCAGAGTGGCGGCGTCGGCGGCGTTAATGTCCACCGGGGAGACGCCGGGAGGGGGGACGCTCTGTGGTCCTTTGGCTGTTAAAACCAGCGTCCCGCCGGAGGCGAGGACGAACAGCACGAGAAGCAGCAGGAGGGCTTCCGTACGGCGGTACCGTCGTTCCCGCTGTCCTGGTCTGGAGCGCACCTGTACGTGTGATCTTCCGCGAAAGCGTGAGAACGAGAGAACGAAGAAGGGGCGGCGACTCCCGAAGGAGTCCCGCCCCTGTCTGTTTAAGCCTGGTCGGCCACGAACGGCAGGAGCGCGATTTCGCGCGCCCGCTTGATGGCCTTGGCCAGCGGACGCTGGTACTTGGCGCTGGTGCCGGTGGTGCGGCGGGGGAGAATCTTGCCCCGCTCGCTCACGAAGCGGCGCAGGAGCGCCACATTCTTGAAGTCGATGTAGTCGATCTTCTGCACCGTGAAGTAGCAGACTTTCCGCTTGGGCTTCTTGAACTTGCGGCTCTTGCCGCCCCGGTTGGCTGACATTCTCATGACGGTCGTTTCCTATTCGCTCGGCAACGACTCCGGCCTGCCCTGCGGCTTACTCCGCGAACGGGTCGTCGAAGTCGTTCATGTCGTTAAAGTCGTTGTCCGCGGGCGCGGGCTGCCGCCCCCGCCCCCCACCGCTCACCGGGGCTCCGCCACGGGCCGGGGCCGACTGGCGCTGCGGGGCGTCGTATCCACCGCCGCCGCCACCGCGCTCGTAGCCGCCGCCGCGCTCATAGCCCCCGCTGCTGCGCTCGAAGCCGCCGCCCCCGCCGCCGCCTTCGCCCTCATCACGGGGGCGCTCAAGCGACTTGAGGTTGTCAACGACGATCTCGGCCGCGCGCCGCTTCTGGCCCTCGCGATCCACGTACTCGCGGATCTGCAGCCGGCCCTCTACCGCCACCAGGCGCCCCTTATTCAGGTAGTTGGCGGCGAACTCCGCGTTCTGCCGCCAGGCGACGATGTCGATGAAGTCGGCCTGGGGCTCGTTGCCCGCCGCCCGAGCTTCGGACGAGATCGGGCGGTTGACGGCCAGACGGAACGAAGTCACGGCGATGCCGGACGGGGTGACGTCGGCTTTGGGGTCGGTTGCCAGGCGGCCAATCAGGATAACGCGATTCAACATCTCAGATTTCTCCTCACCGGTTCATGGGGTCACTTCACAAAGTCCTAATCTGAGCGTCCGTGGGCCCGGAACCGCTCCCCGATTCGCTTTGTGGGATTCCTAGGATTCGGCATCCGCCGCGGCGGGCTCCGCTTCCGTCGTCTCGGCCGCGTCGGAAGTCGCCTCCTCGGTGGTGGCGGGCGTCACCTCTACCGCGGGGGTGGCCTCAGCCACATCGTCCGCCGGAGCCTCAGCGGCTGCCGTGTCCCCATTGCCAAGCTCGGTCACGGTCTCGTCACCGGCCGGGGGCGGGGCAGCGGCGGCACGGGCGGCCAGCTCACGCTCGCGGCGCTCATACTCGGCCGCGCGGGCGCGCGACGGGAAGCGGTCCGCCTTGTCGCTCTGGCGAACGATCATGTAGCGGAGTACGTCGTCGCTGATGCGGAAGATGCGGTCCAGTTCGTTCTTCGCCTCAGGCTCCGAACGGAAGTTGACAACGATGTAGATGCCCTCGCGGCGGCCTTTGACTTCGTAGGCCAGACGGCGGGGTTCCCAGCGGTCGATATCGTCCACCTCGCCACCGCCGCGGGTGATGACTTCCGTGTACTTGTTGATCACGGCATTCATCTGGTCCTCGGCGAGGGTAGTGTCGACGATGAAGAGCGCCTCGTAGGCGGTCGTCATGTGAACGAGATTCCTCCCTATGGTCTCATACGTCCCCACAGGAGCGCGGGGCAGGAAGGCCAGCCGGCGGGTTGAAGAGTGTCCGCACGGCTCCCATATCCAGTTGTACAGGCGAGATTATAGCACGCGCGCCGCCCCCCCGCAAACGCCCCGTTCACCCCGACACTGCGGCGGAAGTGGGCGACCGGGAAACGAAATCGGGGCGCATGCGGAGTTTGCGGGGGGCGTCGGAAGCGCGCCGTCGGCGGACGGGTTGGTGCCGTCGGCGGATGGTTGCAACCCGTCCGCCGACGGCGACAATGCTCTACGCGTCGCGCAGGTCCTGGAAGAGGACGGTGGAGAGGTAGCGCTCGGCGTTTGAGGGGATGATGACGACGATCATCTTGCCCGCGTTCTCCGGGCGCTTTCCTACCTCCAGCGCTGCATGGACCGCTGCGCCGGAGGAGATGCCGATGGCGAGACCGTCCTCGCGCATCACCCGCCGAGCGACCGCGACCGCGTCCTCGTTCGACACCTGGACCACCTCGTCCACCTCGTTTACGTGGAGATTCTGGGGGATGAACCCTGCCCCAATGCCCTGGATCTTGTGCGGCCCCGGCTGCAGCGGCTCGTCGCGCTTGCACTGCGTGATGACGGGGGAGGCGGTGGGCTCCACAGCGACCGTCCGGAACGACGGCTTGCGGGGGCGGATCACCTCCGCCACGCCCGTGATGGTGCCGCCCGTGCCGACGCCCGCTACCAGGATGTCCACCTGGCCGTCCGTGTCGCGCCAGATCTCTTCGGCGGTGGTCTTGCGATGAATTTCCGGGTTCGCCGGGTTGTTGAACTGCTGCGGCATAAAGTGGTTGGCCGGATCGCGGGCCACGATCTCCTCAGCAGCGGCGAGGGCGCCCTTCATACCCTTGGCGCCCTCGGTCAGTACCAGCTCCGCGCCGTAGCCCATCAGGATCAGGCGCCGCTCCATGCTCATGGTGTCGGGCATACAGAGAATGAGCTTGTAGCCCTTGGCGGCGCAGGTGAAGGCGAGCGCGATGCCCGTGTTGCCGGAGGTGGGCTCGACGATGGTGGTCTTCCCCGGCGTGATGATGCCCCGCCGCTCCGCATCCTCGATCATGTTGACGCCGATGCGGTCCTTGACCGAGAGACCGGGGTTCAGATACTCCAGCTTCAGGACGATCTGGGCGTCAACGCCCGCGGCCGTGCGGTGGAGGCGGACCAGGGGCGTGTTGCCGATAAGCTGCGTCGGGTTATCGTAAATCTGCATGCCTTCCGTCCTCAAGAATAATAATAGGGATTAAATGTTCATCATGAAGCCCTGATCCGCCGTCTGCTCCGAGCGCCGGTCCATCAGGTCCTGAATAGTTGTGCCGTCTGCGACGACGCGAATCGCCTCGCGCATCCGTCCCCACAGGTCCCGCACCACGCACGTCTCCGGCAGCTCCGCGGTCGCGCGGTCATCGCCGTCGCCGGAAACCAGCTCCGTGGGCACGAGGGGACCCGAAAGCGCCCGCAGGACGTTTCCGACCGTGGTCTGCGCGGGCGACCCGGCCAGGGAGTAGCCGCCGCCCGCGCCGCGGGTGGAGCGCACCACCTCGGCGCGGCGCAGGGCCGCCAGAAGCTGCTCCAAAAACTGCTCAGGGATGCGCTGGCGCTGCGCAATCTCGCGGGTCTGCACCGGCCCCTGTCCGCCATGTACGGCCAAATCCAATACGGCGCGCAGGCCGTAATCCTCTTTCGCTGTAAAGTTCATTGACTATCGCTCGCCCCCGAGAAATCCTATCGGCAAACCTGTTTCCATTGTACCGGGCGGGTTGAGGGGAAGTCAAACGGGGTTGGCGCGACGACGACCGGCCCCGGAGTCGGGCCGGTCGGTCTATTTAGAAAGGGCGCCGCGGAGCAGGTCAGCCGTTGACGATCTCGCCGCCGTTCGGGTGGAGCGTCTGACCGGTCATGTACGAGGCGTCGTTGGAGGCGAGGAAGACGAAGCAGGAGGCGACCTCCTCCGGCTGGCCCGCCCGCTTCAGCAGCGTGTCGGAGCCGAACGACTCGACCTTCTCGGGCGGGAACGTCGAGGGGATCAGCGGCGTCCAGATCGGGCCGGGCGCCACGGCATTGACGCGAATCTTCTTCTCCGCCAGCGACTGCGCCAGTGAGCGGGTGAAAGACAGTATTGCTCCCTTGGTGGACGAGTAGTCCAGCAAATGCCCCGAGCCGCGGAATGCCGTGACGGAGGTCGTATTGATGATCGAGGCTCCCTCCTTCAGGTACGGCACCGCGGCTTTGGTGAGGAAGAACATCGCAAAGACGTTCGTGCGGAAGGTGCGTGTTAGCTGCTCCTCCGTGATGTCAGTGATGCTCTCCTGGGGGTGCTGCTCCGCTGCATTGTTGACGAGGATGTCCAGCTTGCCGAAGGCGTCGAGGGTCTGCTCGACCAGCCGGCGGCAGTGCGCTTCGTCGCCAATGTCGCCAGCGACCGCCACGGCGCGGCGGCCGTGCTTTTCTACCAGACGGCAGGTCGCCTCTGCGTCGCCGTGCTCGTTGAGGTAGGAGATAACGACGTCCGCGCCCTCCCGTGCAAAGGCGACCGCCGCTGCCCGCCCGATACCGGAGTCGCCGCCGGTAATCAGGGCGACCTTGCCCGCCAGCTTACCGCTGCCGCGAGCCTCCGCGTCCTCCGCGACCGGGCGCGGGTCCATCTCTGTTTCCAGACCTGGCCGCCGCTCCTGCTGCTGCGCCGGCTGGCTTTCCGGGTAATCTTTCGGTTCCGACATGAGGAGTGTGTTCCTGTTCTGGTGTCGCGCCGTCCTGCGGCCGCGTGCGTTGTATCACCGGATACATGCCCGGAGGGTCCCCCGAGCGAAACCGGGCCGGTGCGCTGGTGCGTGCGCTCGCGCGCGTTGACACGCGTCACAGCCCGGGGTTACCATGAGGGAACGACGCCACGACACGGGAGAAACACGCCATGCCTCGCCTCGCCGCGCTCGCCGCCGTCCTTGCCTTCGCGCTGCGCGAGGAGTCACGGAACGACCTGCCGGGGCCCACAGTGCCGCGGGGGTGGGGGGTGAATATCCACTTTACCGACCCGCAGCCCGGCGAGATGGAGCGGTTTGCCGATGCGCGCTTTGGCCTGGCGCGCATGGACCTCTTCTGGCACCAGGTCGAGCGCGAAAAGGGGAAATACGACTTCGCGGCCTACGACCGGCTTGTGAGAGAGCTGGAAAAGGCCAACGTGCGCCCGCTCTTCATCCTGGACTATGGCAACGACCTGTACGAGACGGGCGCGCCCCGCTCGCCCGAGGCGCAGGACGCCTTCGCCCGCTTCGCGGCCGCAGCCGCGAGCCACTTTCGGGGCCGGCGCGTACTGTTCGAGATCTGGAACGAGCCGAACCTCGGTCAGTTCTGGAAGCCGGAGCCGAATGCCGACCAGTATGCGCGGCTCGCGCTGAAGACCGCCCGGGCGGTGAAGGCGGCGGACCCCGAAGCCATCCTCTTTGCGCCCGGCTCATCGGGCTTCCCCTGGGAGTTCTTCGAGACCGTATTCGCGTCCGGTCTGCTGGAACTCATCGACGGCGTGTCGGTCCACCCGTACCGGGGGCTCGCGCCGGAGACAGCGGCGGCGGACTTCGCCCGCCTGCGTGCCGTGATTGCGCGGCACGCCCCGCCCGGGCGGCGCTACCTGCCTATTGTCTCTTCGGAGTGGGGGTATTCCACGGTTGAGGGAGGCGTAAGCGAGGCGCGGCAGGCGGCGTACCTGACGCGCATGTGGCTGGCGAACCTGGCTTCGGGCGTCAACCTGTCAATCTTCTACGACTGGCGTGACGACGGCGACGACCCGAAGGAGAACGAGCACCGGTTCGGGACCGTGCGGCGGGACTTTCGCCCGAAACCGGCGTACGAAGCCGCGCGGGCGCTGGCTATAGACCTGTTTGGCTACACCTTCCGGCACCGTCTCCGCGGGCGCACGGACGACGACTGGCGCCTGCTCTTTCAGCGTGGCGAGGGGGACGAACTGGCGGTCGTCTCCTGGAGCGCCGATCCGAAGGCGGCGGACGCCGAGCAGATGCCGAAGGTCCGGAAGCTCCGGGCGTCGGAGCCGGAGGGGCGGGCGCTCCACCGACTGACCTCGGTGCGCCTGCTTCCCGTGGGGCCGCTGGTGGAGGGCGGCGACGAGACGGCCCAGATTCGGGCGGATGTGCGCAACGGAGAGGAGAAGCCGGTGCGCGTGGATGTCATCCTGACCGAAGCGGGTGTCGCGCGCTCCGTCCGCCTCGGGCCGAAGACCGTGGAGCCAAAGCAGCCCGGCATGCTCTCCGCTCTGATTCCCGTCCCGCCCCTGCGTGTGCCCGAGCGCAGCTTCCTGGCGCGTCTGCTCTGGGACGGCGTGGAGCTGCCGCAGGTCGCGCCGCTGCGCCTGATGCGGCTGGACCCGCTGGAGATCGCTGTGGCGCCCGCTCAGGGGAGCGTCCACGTGCGCGTGGACAACCCCTCGCGTCTACCGTTCGCCGGCACCGTGCACCTCGCCGACGGACGATCCTCGCTGGCGGAACGGCCGCTGACCCTCGCCGAAAAGGCGGTGCAGGCGGAGGTTGACCTGCCGCTCTCGAATCCCGGCGCTACCCCCTTCGAGGTCGTGGTACGGGGCGAAGACGGCAGCCCGGTCGCGCGGCTGCCGGCCCGTCGGTACGTTCCGCTGGCCGGGTTCGCGGGGACGGCGGCAGCGTCCTCGGGCTTCGAGCGGGTCCGGTTTGTGGAGAATGCGCGGCAGGACCCGGAGCCGCTGGCGGTGGCGCCCGCACCGGGGCCGGACGCCCCCGCCGCTACCGCGCTCCAGATCGACTACACATTCGAAAAGGGGTGGCAGTACCTCCAGGCATCGCCCGTGAGGCCGCTTGCCATCCCCGGCCAGGCTGTCGCGCTCACCCTATGGGTGCATGCGGATGGCAGTGGCGACTTTCTGCGCTCCCGCTTCAAGGATGCCACGGGGCAGACGTTCCAGATCGACCTGGGGGTGCTGGACTGGCGCGGCTGGCGCATCGTGACCATCCCCCTGAGCGGTGCGAAGGTGGGCGTCTACTGGGGCGGTGCGAACGATGGAGTGCTGCACCGCCCGCTGGCCTGGGACGGCCTGGTTCTGATCGACTCGGCCCATCGGGAAAAGGAGCACCGGGGCACGGTGTTTCTGGCAGCCCCGCACTACCAGATGCCGCCGTAGCGCGGCGGAGGGACGGGGGCGCCCGAACCCCGTTATGCCCGCCGCTTCCGGTTCGGTTCCGGAGTCTCGGGGAAGCGGACCGCGAGGATTTCGGCGCGACCCTCCAGGTACGCGCGGGCGATGCGGTGGCCGCCGTCCATGACCCCACCCTCGGCGTCCAGCAGGATCGGCTTCGACAGGTCGGCCTCGTAGATGCGCTTCGCGTGCTCCGCGACCCGCCGGATGGTGGCCGGGGTACCGCCAAACCAGCAGTCCAGGTCGAGGATAGCGGCAACAGATTCGAGTGGGACCATCGTCGGCGTCAGCGGCGCGGCCAGCCTCCAGAGGCGCTCGACGTCCCAGATATGCTCTTCATCGCCAACCTGGGTCGAGTACGTGTGCGGAAACTCCGCCACCTTGGGCGCCGCGATGGTGGGGGCGGGGGCAGGGGCCGCGGGGGCGGCGGTGACCGTCGTCTCTTTCTTCGGGGCAGGCTTCTTGGCGAGGGGCTCCGGCTTTTGCTGCCGTCCGGCGGCCACGCCCTGATTTGCCAGCTTGTCCGCCAGAGCGTTCTGAGATCGGGGGACGTGCCGTAGGTCCACTCGACCGAACTTCGCCAGCAGACGCTTCGCTTCCCCATGCAGCACCGCGATCTGCGGCGCGCTCACTTTGTAGCGCCCTTCCAACTGGCGCACCATCAGCTCCGAGTCGGTGCGGACGCTTACACTGTCCGCGCCACGCATCAGCGCCTCGCTCAGGCCGCGGATGAGCGCCCGGTACTCGGCAACATTGTTGGTGGCGTCGCCGATGTACTCGGCGATGGTCGCGAGGGGTTCCGATTCGCCGTCTTTGTAGAGGGCGATGCCGATGCCGGAGGGGCCGGGGTTGCCCTTGGCGGCGCCGTCGGTGTGAACGAGGAGGTGCATGGCCTATTACTGTACCGGCGGCCGCAGGGTTCGGCAACCCGCGCGACGAATCTGTCCGCCATGAGCAGCGACCCCGCCGACCCCTTGCCCGAGATCACCCCCGAACACATCGCCGCCGCCGAAACGCTGAGTGGGCGGGTTACAACGGACGCCCACCGGGCGCTGATGTGCGAGACCCTGCCCCGCACGCGCCGTGCTCTGGAGGCGCTGCGGTGCAGCCCGCGGGCGGAGGGGGAGGCGCCCGCCCTGCGCTTTTCACCCCTGCTGCCGGGCGCAGACCCCGCGCGGCTGCCCGCTGGCCGGAGCCGCGTCCGCTGGCGCCGCAAGCCGCTGCCCGCCTGGAACGGCCGCGATGTGGAAGACCTTGCGTTCGCATCGGCGTCCGACCTCGCGCGACTGCTGCGGGCGGGGCGCGTGACGAGCCGGGCGCTGACCGAGATGTACCTGGACCGGCTCAAGCGGTTTGGCCCCGGCCTGCACTGTGTGGTGAATCGGATGCCGGACGACGTCGCGCTCGCGGCAGCGGACCGGGCGGACCGGGAGATCGCCGAGGGGCGGTGGCGCGGGCCGCTGCACGGCATCCCCTACGGGGCGAAGGACCTGTTTGCCGCGCGTGGCCTGCCGACCACCTGGGGTGTGGAGCCCTACCGCGACCGCGTGATCGACGAGGACGCGACGGTGATCCGCCGCCTGACCGAAGCGGGGGCGGTCCTGGTGGCGAAGCTCAGCATGGGCGAACTGGCGATGGGGGACACCTGGTTCGGCGGCCTGACGCGCACCCCCTGGAACCCGGAGGAGGGCTCCAGCGGTTCCTCTGCCGGGTCGGGCAGCGCGACCGCAGCGGGCCTGGTCGGCTTTGCGCTGGGCACGGAGACGTACGGCAGTATCATCTCCCCATGCGTCGCCTGCGGCGTGACGGGGCTGCGCCCGACCTTCGGGCGTGTGTCGCGCCACGGCGCTATGCCGCTCTCGTGGAGCATGGATAAGGTCGGGCCGATGGCTCGCGCTGTAGAGGACTGCGCGCTGGTCTTTGACGCCCTGCGCGGCCCGGACGGGCTCGACGCAACGGTGGTGGACCTACCCTTCCGCTGGGAGCCGGGCGAGGGACTGGAGGGGCTGCGTGTCGGTCTGGACGTCGCTTCCTGGGAGGCGCTGAAGGAGCGGGACAACGCAGCGGAGTTGCTGCCGGTCTACGAGGCGGCGGTCGCGATGATCGAGCGGCAGATCGGGGCGAAGCTGACGCCCGTCACCCTGCCGGAGCGCTGCCCGGAGTACGACGCGCTTCCGATGACCATCATCGGGGTGGAGGCAACGGCGGCGTGCGCGCCACTGATTGCGGAGGGCGGTATGGACCGCCTGGTGCAGCAGGGGAAGAACCACTGGCCGAACCTGCTGCGGGTCGCCGCCACCATCCCCGCTGCGGAGTATATCCAGGCACAGCGGGTGCGCTCGCGCCTGCAACGGGAGATGGCCGCCGCGCTGGAGGGCCTGGACGCGTATGTGACGGTGCCCGGGTGTGGGCCGTCGCTGCCCTACACGAACCTGACCGGGCACCCGGAGGTGGTCATACGCTGCGGCCGTACACCGGCGGGGACGCCGCTTTCTCTCTCCTGCGTTGGCGCGCTCTACCGCGAGGACATCGTCCTGCGCCTCGCGGGCGCGTTTGAGCGGGCCACGGACTGGCACCGGCAGTGGCCGGAACTCGAGCCCGTCAGCGCGTAGCGGACTCCGGAATAAGGATGCGTCCGCAGTACTCGCACGTCTGGAGGGACTGGCCGGCGAGTGTGGCCTCCGCCAGGCCCGAGTTTACATGCGTGTGGCACGCGCCGCAGTTGCCCGAGGCGCTCAGCACCGCGGCGCCAACCCCATTCTTCTTCACCCGAATGGCGTCATAGCGGGTCAGCAGGGCAGGGGGCACCGGCTTCACCACCTCCGCTCGCTCCTTCTCATGCTCCGCGATCTCGGCCATGAACTCGGCGTGCTTCTCTTTGTACTCCGCCCGGATCTTCTTGTAGCGGCTGGCGAGGACGCGCATCTGCTTCTCGGCGGCCTCGGCGGCGGTGACGGCCTCGGTCGCGGCCTCCATCATCAGGAGCGTCTTCTCCTCTGCGTCGCCCTTCTGGCGGCCCAGCATCGCCAACTCCTGTTGCAGGTGCTCCAGTTCGCGGGCCGCTTGAACGGTCCCGCCGTACAGTGTCTTGTTGACCTGTTTGGCCTTCTCCTCGATGCTCTGGAGTTGCATCTCGGCGTCTTTCTGATCGGCCTGTGCCTTCGTGGCCGCGGCGCGCAGCGCCTCCGCCTCCGCCTTTACCTCGTTGAAGCGAGCGGCGGTGGTTGCGCCGGTGTCAAGGGCAGCAATGTGGGCGCGGGCGCGGTCTATCCGGCTGTCCACCTCCTGAACGGAGAGGAGCGCTTTCAAATCATCCAGCAGGGACAAGGTGGGGAACCTCCGCTGACAGGTTCGCCGTGGAGGAGGGTCATCCCTCCGAGGGCGCGTCGAGCGGGGCGCGGTAGGTGCGGTCGCCGATGGTGACGATAATCTCGCTCTCCGTGAAGTCGGCGTTCAGCAGGTCGATCGGGGTGCCGGCAGGGATGACGTACCCCTCGGGCAGCGCGTCGCCGTTCTGGTCCACCATCACGGGAAGGATGCCGCCGCGCTCGTCCAGCGTCAGCGCGCCGTAGAGGCGGGGCTGGTCGAGGACATCGGGGGCGAACTCGCCGACCAGCGCGCGGAACATCGCACGGTCGCCTTCAAGGACCGCCCGTGCGAGGCGGCGCCGCGCCTGGTCGTTCTGAAACGGACTGAGCCGGAACCGAAACTCTTCGAACATCGCTAAGCCTGATCGGAACGCACGTTCCGTGCCGGGCGCCGCCCGCCGGTAGAGGAGTTCAGTAGAGGAGTTCACCGGGTGAGCGTCGAACACCGTCGCTACTACACTCCCCGACGGCGAGGACACGGAATCGATGGCAGATATGCCGCCCCCCCCGCAGACCACGGGCCAGGCAGGGCACCACGAGACGGTCGCGGAACACCTCTCGCACGAACAGCAGGAGAAGCTCCTGCACTCCGTCATGAACCGGCAGGCTGCGCTCAGTGTGCGTGTGTCGCTCGTGTTTCTGGCGATCATCTTCGGCCTTCCGCTGGTGAACTGGCTGCTGCCGGACGTCGCGAACGCCCTCGCACCCGGCGGTTTCACCTGGACCTGGCTGCTGCTCGCCATCCTGTTCTATCCTATCACCACGGTACTCTCCGCCTACTTCATCCGCGCCTCGGACCGCATAGAAACGGAACTGGCGCAGGAGGGTAAGGCGATGGTGCAGGCCGCGCAGCAGGAAAGCGGGAGGGGCGCCTGATGGATTTTATCCCCGTCTTCTTCGTTTTCCTCATGACGGTGGCGACGATCGGGCTGGGCATCTACGCCACCCGCGCTGCCAAGACCGCCTCTGACTTCTTCGTGGCCGGGCGCTCGGTCAGCGTCTTCTGGAACGCCTCCGCCATCTCCGGTGAGTACCTATCGGCCGCGTCGTTCCTGGGTGTCGCCGGCCTTATCATGAAGCACGGGTACGACGCCCTGTGGTACCCGGTGGGGTACGCGGCGGGGTACCTGTTCCTGCTCCTCTTCATCGCCGGTCCGCTGCGCCGCTTCGGCGCGTACACCATCCCCGACTTCGCGGAAGGGCGGTTCGACTCGCCGACGTTCCGCAAGGTCGCCGTCATCTTCGTTCTGTGCATCGGGTTCTTCTACACCATGCCGCAGATGAAGGGCGCGGGTCTGACCATGAACCAGATCCTGGGATGGCCCTACTGGGCGGGCATCGCGGTGGTCGGGGCGGTCATCACGTTCAACGTCGCGCTCGGCGGCATGAAGGGCATCACCTTCGTCCAGGCGTTCCAGTACTGGGCCAAGGCGTTCGCCATCTCCCTCCCGGTGTTCGTGCTGCTGAGCGTCTTTGGCGGCTATGGGGGCAAGGTCAAGCAGAACGTCGACGCCCCCGCCGACGCCCCGAAGTTCGGGACGACCACCACACTCGCCTTCCCCGGCAAGGACAAGGCCCCCGCCAACGCCATCGCCTTCTCGGCGCTCAAGCCCTCGCTTGTGGAGTTCCCGAAGGGGGCGACGATCGATAAGGTTGGCCTGGTCCGGAAGTCGCTCCCGGGCGAGGATACGTCGGTCCCCCTCTACGTCCTCTCCCTGACAGACTCCGCCGCCGAACTCCAGCAGTTGATGGAGATGCCCCCGCTCAGTAGTGCCGACAGCCTGGAGTTGGTCAACGCCGGGGCGGGGACGGCGATTCAGCCCGGCAATGGCCTCTTCGCGCCGCTTCGGTACGTCACCGACAGCGATGGGCGGCCGGTCGAGCAGAACGGCAAGCCGGTGGTGACGGCGTCGAAGATCGAGCTGGGATCGGCGACGGACGTCACCTTCCGCGAGGGGAGCTACATCCCGAACACGCAGACGAACGAAAAGTGGGTGAAGCCGTACGGCACGCTGACGGCCAAGCACGGCTACCCGATGCTCTACACCTACTCGCTCATCATCGCGCTGGTGTGCGGTACCGCGGGCCTGCCGCACATTCTCGTCCGCTTCTACACCAACCCGGACGGCCGCGCGGCCAAGCGCACGACCTTCTGGGTCATGGTGCTGCTCGGCGCGTTCTACGTCTTCACGCCCATATGGGGCACACTCGGCCGGGCCGACCTGCCCTCCCTCTACGCCAACGGCAAGACCGACGCCGTGCTAATCGCGCTGCCGAAGGTGCTGGAGAACCAGCTGCTCGGTCAGATTCTCGCGGGCATCACCAGTGCGGGAGCGTTCGCTGCCTTCATGAGCACGTTCTCCGGGCTGCTGGTGAGCATGAGCGGAGCGTTCGCCCACGACATCTACGGCAAGATGCTCCGGCCGAACGCGACGCAGGCGCAGCGGCTGAACGCCTTCAAGGTCGCGGCGGTGGTCTGCGGCGTAATCTCCATGGGGCTTGGCCTGCTCGCGGAGTCGTTTGACATCACGATGCTGGTGGGATGGGCGTTTGCCATCGCAGCGGCGTCGTACTTCCCGCTGCTTCTGCTCGGGGCATGGTGGCGCGGTCTGACCCGCTACGGCGCGGCGGCGGGCATGCTGCTCGGAGGGCTACTCTCCTTGGGCGCGATCATCGTCTTCATGATGCTGAACTCGGGCGTACTGGTGGCGGACGTACCGCCGGTGGTGCGGGCGCTCCTGGAGCAGCCAGCCATCTGGGGCGTTCCGCTGTCGATCGGGATTATGGTGGTGGTGTCGCTGGCCACGCGGCAGCACGTACCGAAGGACGCTACACTGAAGATGCTCCGCCTGCACGCGCCGGAAGAGATCGGCCTGTCCAAGGACTATGTGGAGTAGCAGTCAGGGGCGCTGCTAATACGTGCCGCGGGCAGAGGTCTCTGCTTCCGTCCGCGGCACCGACCCGTTTGGGAACTTACTTGCTGCTCGACGTAGCGCCCGCGCTGGCAGGCGTCTCCGTCTTGGTCTCTGCAGGCTTGCTCTCGGACTTCGTCTCCGAGGTCGATCCGGAGGAGGCGCTTTCGCTGCTTCCGCTCTTGCTCCCGGAACTGCCCGCCCCGTTCGACTTTGCGTAGTCATTTACGTAAAACCCGGAGCCGACGAACTGAATGCCGACCGGGTAGATGATCTTCTTCACCGCGCCGCCACAGGACTCACACTCCGAGACCGGCGGGTCTGTGATCTTCTGGAACCGCTCGAACTCGTGGCTGCAGGCCGTACAGCGATAACCGTAGGTGGGCAACGTTCACACTCCTCCGTTAGCACTCAAAGATTCGCAGTGCTATTTTATCGCGGGTTTTGCCGATTCCGTCGGGGTTGCCGGGTTCAGTGGAACGGCAATTCGGCGTCACCTCGCAGGAATAACGTCGCGTTCCGTGGTGCCTGGTTCAAGTACCAGGGCGACCAGCAGGAGTGTGCCGGGCAGGGTATCGCACCGCCGAACGTTAACCTTACCTTCGTCATGACCACACCCGATTCTCTGCCTACTACCGAACTCGTCAACCCGAACACCGAGAACCTGGACCGCCTGCCAACCGTGGAGATGCTGGCCCGCATCAATGATGAAGACGCCACGGTTGCTGCGGCCGTGCGTGCCGCACTGCCCCAGGTCGCGCGCGCCGTTGATGTTATCGCGGAGGCGCTGCGGGCGGGCGGGCGGTTGATCTACGTCGGCGCGGGCACCTCCGGGCGCCTCGGCTGTCTGGATGCCGCAGAGTGTCTGCCGACGTTCGGTGTGCCACCGGAAATGGTCTTCGGCATCATAGCCGGCGGGGAGCGGGCGCTGCTGCGCGCCATAGAGGGCGCTGAGGACGACCGCGAGGCGGGCGAGGCGGCGATAGACGCCGCCAACGTGGGCGAAAACGATGTGGTGGTCGGCATCTCGGCGTCCGGCGGGGCGCCCTACGTGCGCGGCGCGGTGACTCGGGCGCGGGCGCGTGGCGCGAAGGCGACGGTGTGCGTCGCAAACTCGCCGAACGCGCCGCTCTCGGGCGATGTGGACATCGCTATCGAGGTGGTGACCGGGCCGGAGGTGATTCAGGGCAGCACCCGCCTGAAGGCCGGCACCGGGCAGAAGATGGTGCTGAATATGCTCACTACCGGGGCGATGGTGCGCATTGGCAAGACCTACGGCAACCGGATGGTGGATGTTCAGGCTACCAACAAGAAGCTGGTGAACCGCTCCCGCCGCCTCGTGCGCGATCTGGGCGGTGTCGGTACGGACGCGGAGGCGGACGCCCTGCTGGAGCGTGCGGGTGGCTCGGTCAAGAAGGCCATTGTCCTCGCCCGCCGCGGCGTCGGTCCGGAAGAGGCTGACCGTCTGCTAGCCGAGGCGGACGGGTTCCTGTCGGTGGTCCTGGGGGCGTAGCCCGTGCCGCCCGAACTGCCGCCTATCGACTTTCGCACACTCTCCGCGGCGCTCGCGGGGCTGTGCGGCGTCCTGCTGCTTGGACTCATCGCGGCCGTGCGCCGTGGCAGCCGCCTCCGTGCGGAACTTGACGACGAGGAGTACCGGCGCCAATCGCTCTCGACGACCTACGGGCGCATCACGGAGCAGTGGTTTCCGCTAATGGAAGCCTACCCCTACGACCCGCAGGAGTTTCGCTTCCTCGGGAGCCCCGTGGACGGTGTGCAGTTCGAGGAGGACCGTATCGTGTTCGTGGAGTTCAAAGCGAACAAGAGCCGCCTGTCGGAGAAGCAGAAGCGCATCAAGCGACTGGTGGAGGCGGGAGAGGTGTACTGGGAGGAGTTCCGCTTTACCGACGGCTGACGGCCGCCGTGTTGACGAGGATTGTCTTTAGCCGCCGACGAGTTGGAGCCAGGCGGGTTCCGGGGCCTGTCGTGCCTGCTCCAGCACGACGGTGGTCCCGTCTGTTCCGGTGAGCAGGTAGACGCGGCTGCAGCAGGCGATCATTATAGAAAAACCGTGTCCGATGCCGCCGCCGCCTGTGCTGAAGCCCGGCTCCAGTGTGGCGCGCGGGAGGTGGGACAGGTCGATGCCCTTCCCGGTGTCCTCCACCCATACCTGAACCGTCCCCGAGGTCGGGTCCCCATACACGGTCGCCGTGCCGCCGCCTGCGTGCTGTACGGCGTTCATGGCGCCCTCCGAGGCCGCCGTGACCAGCGCCTGTTTGCGGTCCGTCGGCATGTCGCACCGGTCCGCGACGTCGTTCACCAGTCCCCGAACCGTTCGGAGGGCGTGGCGTGAGAGCGGGATCGGAGGGGCCTCCGGCTCGGACGTGAGCGGCGGCGGCAAGTCGTTCGGGCTGTCGCACAGCACCAGCCGACCCTGCGTCACGGAGGCCAGCACGTCCTTCAGGAAGCGCCGCTGCTGCTCCAGAGCTTCAGCGGCGGCGCGCTCCATCTCCCGCTCCCGCCGCTCGGTCACATCGCGTGTCACCTTGCCGAAGCCGTGCAAGCGGCCCTGCTTATCGCGCAGCGCTGTGATAACGACATGCGCCCAGAAGCGGGAGCCGTCCTTCCGGATGCGCCATCCCTCTTCCTCGTACTGCCCTTCGCGCCGGGCGATCACCAGCTCCTCCTCCGGATGCCGTCGCGCGATGTCCTCGGGGGTGTAAAACACGGAGAAGTGCCGCCCGATGATCTCCTCGGGAGCGTACCCCTTGAACCGCTGTGCCCCGGCGTTCCAGGTCGAGATGTGCCCCTCCGGGTCCAGCATGAAGATGGCGTAGTCCCGCACACCCTCCACCATCAGACGGAAGCGCTCCTCGCTCTGCTCCAGAGAGTTGAGCTGCCGCGCATTCAGTCTCTCCAACTCTGCCAGGAGGCGTTCCCGCTCCTCCTCACGGCGACGCTCGTCCGTGATGTCCCGGAAGTAGACGGACAGACCGGCTTCGGACGGGTACCCGCGTACGTCGAACCACGCGTCCAGCGGCGGCGGGTAATGGGCCTGGAAGGTGACGGTGGTACGCTCGCGCATCGCGCGCTGGAACTGCGCCTCAAACTCCGAGCCGACGGCGGCGGGGAACGCCTCCCAGATTCTGCGCCCCACCAGCGCCTCGCGCGTCCCCTGAAGCATGCGCTCGGCCTCAGCGTTGACGTAGGAAAACCGCCACTCATGGTCCAGGGCGAAGAAGGCATCGGTAATGCTCTCCAGGATGGTGGTCACTTCCGCGCTCTTCGTCTGGAGCGCTTCCAGGGTCTTGCGGCGCTCGGTATGGTCGGTGAACAGGGTGAAGGTTCCCAGGAATGCGCCGGTGTCGCGGTCGGTTTCGATGGTTACGTGGGCGATGAACCAGCGCTCCGACCCGTCGCGCGCCTTCAGGCGCACTTCATAGGCCTCTCCCACACCCGCCCGGCGCGCCGCCCACTTCTCCCGCGCCCGGGCCTCGTCTTCGGGGAAGAACAGGGAGAAAGCCTCCCGGCCGACCAGCTCTTCGCCGGAGTCGTAGCCCAGCATCCGCGCAAACTGGGCGTTCACACGGGAGATGCGGGCGTGCGCGTCAACAAACAGGACGCCTTCGCGGGCAGTTTCCAGCAGACGCGCGTAGCGCTCCTCAGCCTCGTGCCGGGCCTGCTCCGCCGCGACCCGCTCGGTAACATCGGTGACGGCCACGAGGCGGGCGGGGCGGCCGTCGTAAGAGAGCGGGGTGGAGACGACCTCAACGTCGATGGCCGTGCCATCCTTCGTCCGGTGGCGCCACTCTCCCTGCTGGATGTGCGGCAGATCCTCGAGCGTGGGGACCAGCGCCAGGAAGCGGGGCACCTCCTCGGGGGGGCGCAGGTCCGTCGCCCTCAGGGCCAGGAACTCCTCCCGAGAGTAGCCGTAGTGCCGCACCGCCGCCTGGTTTACGTTCAGCACCGAAAGGGTGTTCATGTCCAGCACGAACATGGGCTGGGGGTGGTGTTCGAACAGGTTGCGGTAGCGCGCCTCGCTGTTTTGCACAGAGCGGTGCAGGTTTGCGTTGTCCATCGCCACAGCGGCACGTCGGGCGAGCTCCTCCACAAGGGCGATCGCCTCCGGGGAGAAGATGCGCCCCGAACCTTCCGGCTTGGGGCCCAACCCCACGGTCAGAGCCCCCAGCGTTCTGCCGCGCGCCGACAGGGGCAGCGAGAGCGCCGCACTCAGGCCAACCTGCTTCAACAGGCGCGCGTGCTCGGCGTCTACCGCGCCCCGGGCGATCATCTCCGGGGTGATCTCGTGCAGGAGAATAGGCTTGCCGGACTCAATCACCGTGAGCGTGTTGGGGCTGCGCTGCCGATCGGGCGGGTACCGCTCCTGAATGGTGCGTATCACCGCCTCGCGCTCCGGGTCGCGATGTGCCACGGCGACCCGGACAAGCTGACCCTCGGGACCCACCACGTCCACGCCAGCCCAGTCCGCTAGCTCCGGTACGCAGAGGCGTGTCAGCTCCTCCATACGGCTCTGGTAGCCCAGGGACTCAGACAGGATCGCGCTGGCGCGGGCGAGGAATTCCAGGCGGCGGTTTGCGGCCTCGGCCGCATCGCGCGCCCGCTCCGCCCGCTCCAGCAGGATGGCGCGGTCGAGCGCCAGGGCGCACTGCCGCGTTAGCTCCGCCAGGATCGCCCGATCCGCCTCGGTAAACCGACGCTCGCCGGGGAAGGAGAAGTGCAGCGCGCCGAAGCACCGGCCGCGCGCCGACAGCGGCAGCGAGGCGGACGCCTGGAAGGTGTCCGCGGGGAACCTGTCCAGCAGGGCGGGGTAGCGCGCGCGCCAATCCGCCTGCCCCTCGAACAGCAGCGCCTGGTTCTCACGTACGGCATCCGATAGGGGGAGCGGTTCGGAGAGCGGGAAACGGCGCCATGCGCTCAGCATCTCGTCGGGATATCCCCAGGAGCCCGCCACCTCCATGCTGTCGCCGTCATCCGAAACCACCGCTACGAGCCCGGCACGCGCGCCCAGCACGGCGACACCGCGCTCCACCACGGCCGCAACCACCCCGGCCAGGGTGACGCACTCCAGGAGTGCGACCATCAGGGGTTGAAGCGTGACGAGGTCAGAGGGTGGCGTCGCGGAGTGACCGGGCTGTGTAGGAGCGGCACTCGTGACGTCTCTTTCCTGTTGTGCCCACCGGGGGTTTGTCATGTGGAGATCTGCCGGTTTTGTTGTACCCTTAAGCTGGCAGGCTCAACCTCGACCGCTCTGAGATTTCTTTCCGTTGTATGAACGGGCCGGGGGCGGGTGCAAACCGGCACGGGGACACGAGGTCACGGGGCACGTTCCGCCTCCAGGGGCGTCCCGGGACGTACGCTCCTGCATTTTACCTGGTTGTGTTGCCATTTCCACAGCCAGAGCCACAAATCGTTTCCAGAGTCGCCGTTTCGCCGTCGCGGCGCTTTCTCGGAACGGCGGAGCCGCGGGGAAGGGTACGTTGAAGGGTAATGGCGCAACATCGGCGGGTTCAAGGGGTGTGGATGCGGTGGGCAGGCTATATCCTTGCCCTCACAGGGGCGGGCCTCCTGGTGGTGGGAGCAGTCCTGCCCTGGCTGCGCTTTCGGGTCTTCGGGGCGGAGTTCGCGGTGCCGGGGGTGTTGACCTGGGGAGCCGCGACCCTCTTCCTGGCACTGGTCGTGCTGAGCGCGCTCCGCCGGGCGCCGTGGGCGGCGCTGGCGGCGGGGCTTGTGGCGATGTTCCTGGGGGGGCGCGCGGGCTCGGACCTCGGCCGGGTGGCCGTGCAGCGTGCGATCGCCGTACAGCGGTCTCTGGTCAGCGTCAACGCGCGCCTGGAGCAGGTCGGTCTTCCTCCTATTGAGCCGCTGGGACGTGTCGGCCGCCGTGCCGACTACGTGGGGCCCGGCCCGGGCTGGACCCTCTGGGGTGGGGCGGCGGCGGCGCTGGGCGCGGGACTGGTGCTGGCGGGGGACCGGCGCATGCGGGGCTGTTCCGCATGCGGTGCGCGGTGGGCGCGCGAGCGGCTGGATGCCATCGCCTTCTGTCCGGTCTGTGGCGCAGACGCTGGGGGAGCGGCCGTGATTGCCTGTCCCCGCTGTCACCGTCGGGCGGCCCTGGGCGATTCGTTCTGCGTGGCGTGCGGCGAAAACCTCAAAATAACGCGGGTCCCGGGGAACCAGGCGTAAAGAGGAGGCGTATGTCGCTTTGTAGCGCAAAGTTGTTTGAAGGAGCCCGCTCATGCCCACCACGCCGCCGCCGCAGCAGCCGTGCAACGCTTCTCCGGAAGACCGCAACGAACGACGGAGACTGAAGCGCCGCACCTTTCTGCGCGCGTGCGGGGTGGGATTGGGGGGTGCCGTCGCTCTGCCTGTGCAGGCACGGTACGTGGAGCCGAACCTGATCGACGTCACCCACCACGAGGTCTTCCTGCCGGAGTTGCCTCCGGAGGCGGAGGGTCTGCGCGTCGTACAGCTTACGGACCTGCACCGGGGCCCTACCACGCCGCTGGAAACGATTCGTCAGGCGGTGGACGCCGCGGTCGCGGAGAAGCCGGACGCGTTCGTTCTGACCGGCGATTTGGTGCATAACCGGGTGACGTACGCCGAGCCTCTGGCGGAGATGCTCCAGCCCCTCCGGCGCGCGGGCGCCCGCTTTGGTGTGTTCGCCTGTCTGGGGAATCACGACTACCCGGAAAGCGCGGATGTGGTGGCGAGTGTGCTGGAAGCGCGGGCCGGGGTTCGGTTCCTGCGCAATGCGAACGCGGAGCTGGCGCCGGGTCTGCATGTGGCGGGGGTGGAGGACCACCTGTGGGGGCGGCCCGACGCCCACGCGGCGCGGGCCGGAGTTGCGGAGTCGTCCGCACTGATCGTTCTGGCGCACAACCCGCGCGCCGTCTTCGACTGGGACCAGCGCTCCTGCGTGGTGCTGGCGGGGCACACGCACGGCGGGCAGGTTCTCCTTCCGGGCGTCACCCCCCGCGTTCCACCGGATGTGAAGGGCTTCCCGCTGGTGGCCGGATGGGGGCAGTTTGACCAGGCGCATCTGTATGTCAACCGCGGGGTCGGCATGAGTGGGCTGCCGCTGCGCTTCCGCTGCCGCCCGGAGGTGGCAGTGTTCACCCTGCGGCGCGGGGACAGCCTGCCGCGGACGCGCCCGGGGCTGGGGGACCGCGCCGTCCGCAAGGCCGGGCGCCTGGCACGGGCCGCGTGGCACCGCTTCACCTGACGAAAAAAAGGCCCGGCTGCGGCGGAAGCCGCGGAGCCGGGCAAGTCATGGTGTTTCTCGTGCACTTACAAACGAGGCAACATTCGTGCCACCTATTGTGATAACCTTCACATCGGCTTCGATTCGCGAAAAATTTCTAAACAAACTCACCGGAAGCCCGCTCCGACAGGGCCTCGAACTCGGAAACCTGCGCTTCCAGGACCGACAGCGCCCCACGCCAGAACGACGGGTCGGCCAGATCTACCCCCAGCGGCGTGACTACCTCAGCGGGAGACTGGGAGCCGCCCGCCCGTAGGAACGCCAGGTACTTCGGGGCGAACGCCGCCCCCTCCACCTGGTAGCGGCGGAACAGGGCCAGGGCCAGCATCTCACCAGCCGTGTAGGCGTAGACATAGAACGGCGTGGCGAAGAAGTGCCGGATGTAGGACCACCAGAGGCCGTGGCCGGGCAGCAGTTCAACGGACGCGCCAAACATAGCGCCGATGCTCTGCTGCCAGAGCGCATTGAAGCGCTCCACACTCAGTTCGCCTGATGTGCGTCGCTCCTGGTGGCACGCCTGCTCGAACCGGTAGAGAGCCGTCTGCCGGAAGATGGTGGCGATAGCCTGCTCGACCTGTTCGGCGTACAGCGCCAGCCGCGCCTTCGGGTCGGTCGTCTCCCGCTCTGTCGCCGCGAAGACCAACTGCTCGGCAAACGTGGAGGCGACCTCCGCGATGGGCAGGGTGGGGTGGAAGGCCAGGAAACCGTGCTCCCGCGCGAGCGAGGTATGGACACCGTGGCCCAGTTCGTGCGCCAGCGTCCGCACATCCCCGGCTTTGTTTAGATAATTGACAAAGATGTAGGGGTGCAGGTCAGGCGTCACGTAGGAGCAGAACGCGCCCCCGCGCTTGCCCTCCCGCGGCTCGGCATCGATCCACTCCCCCTCGAAGAACGCGCGGGCCGCCTCCGCGTACCCGGCGTCAAACCCGGCGAAGGCTGACAGGCAGCGCTCGCGGGCGTCTTCGTAGGAGACCGGCGTTTCGTCCGTCGCGATCGGGGCGTACCGGTCGTAGTGGGTGAGGCTGCTGAGGCCGAGAACGCGCCGCTTCGCCTCGTAGTAGCGGGCGACCAGCGGGTAGCCCTCCTCCGAGATTCGGCAGATCGTCTCCACTACCTCCGGTGAGAGTTCATTTCCGAGATGGCGGGCCTGCTCCGGGTAGGAGAAGCCGCGCAGCCGGTCCTCGGTGGCCTTCTCCTGCATCAGGGTGTTGTAGATGAACGCGATGGTGCGGGCCTGCGGCTCCAGCCCCGCGGTGAGCGCCTCTGCGCCCCGGCGGCGCAGATCACGGTCCGCCTCATACTGCAAGTCGGTGACCTCCGACAGGTTGAGGGGACGGTCGAAGCCTTCCACCTCAAAGCGCAGGTTGGAGGTCAACTCTTCGAACAGGCGGACGAAGGCGCGGCGCCCCGTATTGGCCTGCTCCTCCAGCACCCGCTCCTCCTTTTCCGAGAGGCGGAACGGTGCCCTGGCCCGGACGTTCTGGAGGTAGTGGCGGTAGCAGGCCAACTCCGGGGCGTCAATTAGCGCGGCCAGTCGCTCCTCCGAGAGGCCCGTCAGCTCCACATCGAAGAAGAGGAGCGGGAGCGTCGCGGCGGTGACGCGCTCACGGATCTTTTGGAGGAACGCCCCGGCTTCGGGGGTCGTGGAGACCGCGTGGCGCAGGCCGGCATACACGGCGGGCTTATAGCCGTCTCTCTGCAGACGCTCATAGGCGGCGATCGCTTCGGCCATTTCGGCGGGGGAGAGGTCGCTCAGACGTCCGCGGAAGCGGGACGCGAACGCCTCCGCCCCGGTCTGCACGTCGTCGAGGGTCTGGTGAAGGCGGGCGTCCTCAGGGGACTGGTAGAGGTCATCCAGGCGCCAGCGGGGCGGGGTGGGAGGCGTTGTTGTCTGCTCCGACGTTGTTTCCACAGTGTCTCCTGTCGTTTCTAGTGGATAGTGAAACTCTGTGCGTTATACCGCCGGGCCCCTGCCTTTTCAAGATGCTATGGGTCGCATTGATGGCAAATCACGCCTTCTTCTTGACAATTTCCGGGTTCCCACGCTATAAAGGTGTGGAAAAGCCTGCCGCAGGGTAGGTGAAGTCGTTCGCATGCTCAATAAAACCCACAATATAACGGGCGCGCCGGGCGCGGCCGGGGTTCGGCAAGCCGTGGAATCGCCGGAGACGATGAGTACCGTGTCACCCTGTTTGTGGCGTGGCCGGGGTTGGCGTCACCCGGAGAGTGGGGCCGCGGTGGTGGATATTGTTAGGCGGGGCTGCCTGCTACTGCACAGGCACGTGCTACACTTGTGGCACGTGCGCGTGTTCGCAGTCTAAGCCCGCCTGCCTTCGTGGCAAGCGGGCTTTTGTTTTCTCTGGCGGTGAGGAAGCGGGATGAGGTGCCAGAGAGGGTAGGGAACCGGATAGAACGGGAACCGCAGCGTTCGGGAAAGGAGTACCCGAAGGGGATGGGTCAAGAGGTACTGGTTCTGAACAGCGACTACGAGCCGCTGAACGTCTGCAACTTGCGTCGCGCGATCATCCTCGTGTACCTGGGGAAGGCAGACATTCTGCACGCCCGGGACGAAGAGGGGAGTGGTGAAAGCCGCGTGTTCGACTCGGCTGAGGGCGAGCGTTTCAGCGCGCCTTCCGTTGTCAAACTGCGCCACCACGTCAAGCGCCCCCTGCCACAGTTGAAGCTGTCGCGCCGCTCTATCTTCGCGCGGGACAACTTTACCTGCCAGTACTGCGGCGTTGTTGGCAAGGACCTGACCATCGACCACGTCATCCCCAAGCGTTACGGCGGCGGGATGGAGTGGGAGAACCTGGTCACCTGCTGCCGCAAGTGCAACACCCGCAAGGGCGACAAGGCACCGGAGAAAGTGGGGCTGCGGCTGATGCGCCCGCCGCGCCGTCCGCGCTACACGCCCTACATCTCCCTGAACAAGTACGTGGCGGGTACCAAGCACGCTGTGTGGCGGGACTACCTGCCCGTCTTCACCGACATCGCCGGCACTCCCGCGGGTCGCGCCTGAGCGCTTGCCCGCGCTTTCCGCCCCCTTCCCCTGCATGGGGGGAGGGGGCCGTTATGTTTATGGACCCCTTCATCGAGCAGTTTATCGGCCATCTGGGAGGCGTGCGCGGCGCGAGTGCCCATACCGTCCGCGCGTACGCAGACGACCTCGCACAGTTTGCGGCGTTTGCGCAGCCGCACGGCGTCACCCATCCTGCCCGGGTGACCCCGGAGCTTCTCAAGGCGTTTCTGGCGGATCTCGGTGGGGAGAAGGGGCTGGCACGCACCACTCTGGCCCGCAAGGCCTCCAGTCTGCGCGCCTTCTTCCGCTTCCTCGTGCGGCGCGGCATCGTGGCGCACTCGCCCGCGGCGAATCTGGCGACGGGCCGCAAGCCCCGTCCCCTGCCCAAGTTCCTGTCGGAAGATGCCGTGACCGCTCTGCTGCACGCCCCGGACGCCGCCCGTCCGGACGGCCTCCGCGACCGCGCCATCCTCGAAGTGTTGTACGCTTCCGGCATGCGCGCGGGAGAACTGGTCGCTCTGGACGTAGGGGATATTGCCGAGACGGGCGGGGGCGAGGGGACGGCGCGCATCCGGCGCGGCAAAGGGGGCAAGGAGCGCATCGCCCTGCTGGGGCGCGCCGCTATCACTGCCGTGAACGCTTATCTGGAATCGGGACGCCCCGCTCTTGCCGCCCGGAATACGGGGCGCGTCTCCTCGCCCGCTCTATTCCTCAACCGCTTCGGAGGGCGCCTGACCGACCGCAGCCTGCGCCGCCTCTTCGACAAGTACTGCGACACGGTGGCCGCTGCGCACAAGGTCACGCCGCATACGCTGCGGCACTCGTTCGCCACGCATCTTCTGGATAACGGGGCCGACCTGCGCGTGGTGCAGGAGCTTCTGGGCCACTCCGACCTCTCGACCACCCAGATCTACACCCACGTCACCACGACCCGCATGATCGAGGTCTACGAACGGGCGCATCCGCGCGCAAGCGGAGAAGAGGGGGAGGTTTAACCGCCAAGACGCCAAGGGCGCCCTTGGCGTCTTGGCGGTTAAACCTAAAACAGCGCGGGTTGCGGGCCTGCGTCGGGTTCCTCGTCGGCGCCGAGAAAGAAGTGGCGCTCGACGAAGTGATTCTCCGTGACGGCAACGCCCTCGCTCTCCAGCAGGGACTTCTGCAGATCGCGCAGGTGCGGCGAGCGGCGCGCGATACGCAGGTAGCCATCCGCTCCGACCACGCGCTGCCAGGGAACATCTGCCGGGCACTGGCTGAGCGCCCACCCGACCGTGCGCGCCGTGACCCCGACCGCCGCGCCCACATCGCCGTACGAAGCGACCTTCCCGACAGGGATCGACCGCACGTAGGCGTACACCGCCTCGAAGTCGCTTTCCGCCTCGTTCTCGTTACTCATCCAGCCACCTCTGGAGAAACGCCACATCAAGCCAGCGGTCGAACTTGCGGCCGACACGCCGCAGCAAGCCCGCGTCCACAAAGCCGAAACGACGATGCAGACGCAGGGACGCCTCGTTGTCCGCGGTGATAAGGGCGAGCAGCGAGACGAATCCGCGCTCACGGGCCTCCTGAATCAGTGCTTCCAGGAGCGCCGCCCCGATTCCCCGCCCGTGCCAGTCCGGGTGGACGTACACCGAGACTTCCGCGGTCGTGGCATAACCTGCCTTGGGAATGTACGGGGAGAGCGACGCGTAGCCCAGGACGGCGCCCTCCTCCCCCGCGACAGCCACCAGGGCCGGGTAGGGGGCGCCGTCGTGCGTGGCCAGCCATGCCGCCTGTGCCTCTGCGGAGCGAGGCTCAGTGTCCATCGTCGCCGTGCTGTTTGCCACCGCCCAGTTGTAGATGGTGCGCAGGGCGTCGGCGTCGCTGGATTGTGCGGGGCGGATGGTGACGGTGGCGGTCATCGTGCCCCTCCGGCGGCGCTACGGTCGATAGGCAGTCCCATGGAGTGCTCCTCCGGCGCGAAGCCCGCCCGGGTGTACACCGGGCGCGCCTTCTGCTCCGCGTGCAGGAAGACGTAGGTGACATCGGTCTCAGAGCGCAGGAAGTCGAGAATCCGTTCCACCAGCGCCGCGGCGATGCCGCGCCCGCGCCAGTCGGGCAGGGTGTACATATTCAGAATATAGGCATCGCGCCCGGACAGGTTACGCCGGGTCGGGGCGCGCTGGAAGAAGACCAGGCCGCTGGTACCTACGATTCGGCCTTCCGCCTCCGCCACAAAGGCGATAAACTCGCCCGCGGGCAGGGCGCGGGCGAGATAGGAGCGGGTCGCCTCCGCGAATTCGGTCATCGGGTCGGCGTCCGGCACGCCCTCGGTCTCCCGGAACATGGCGACGCGCAGCGTGAGTAGCGCATCCAGGTCCGCCTCGGTCGCCCGGCGGAGGGTAACATCCGGTACCAACGTCAGCGCATTTCCTGGCCACCGGTGACGTTAATCGCCTGGCCGGTCATGTAGGACGCATCCTCGGAGCAGAGGAACACGACGACGTTGGAGATATCCTCGTATGTCGCGCCGCGTCCCAGGGGGACCTGCCCTTCGTACTTGGCGCGTACCTCCTCGCGGGTGAGGCCCTGCGTCTTCGCATACTGGTCGAAGAGGGAGTCCTGCCAGAGCGTGCCGTCCAGCAGGTTGCCGGGGCAGACGGCGTTGACGCGGACACCGTGCGGCGCGAGGTCCAGGGCGATGCTCTGGGTCAGGCCAATGCCGCCGAACTTGCTGGCGGCGTAGGCAGAGTTACGGAAACTGCCCTTCTTGCCGGACTTGGAGTTGATCTGGACGATGACGCCGCTCTTCTGCGCCACCATCTGCCGGGCCGCCGCCTGAGCGCCGAGGAAGTAGCCGACCAGGTTGACGTCGATAACCTTGCGCCAGTCGTCCGGGGAGAACTCAGTGATGTCGCCGGCCTTGAGGATGCCGGCGTTGGCAACGAAGATATCGAGCTTGCCGAACTCGGCCACAGCGCGGGCGACCACGGCGGCGTTATCGGCTTCGCTGGTGACGTCCGCCCGGACCCCTACGGCCTTGCGGCCCGTGTCCGCGGCGATGGCCGCCGCCGCCGCTTCGACCTTCTCGGCGTTGACGTCGGTCAGGAGGACATCGCAGCCCTCCACCGCGAGGCGGCGCGCGATGCCTTCGCCGAGACCCTGCGCCGCCCCGGTGACGATGGCGGCTTTTCCTTCCAAGCGCATGTTTGTCCTCGTAATATAAAGATGGCTGCTGTGCGGTTGCGTTTCTGGCGGGGGGAGAGGTGTGCCGTTGGTTGCCGTGGGCCGGTTCCGCCGTGGACTGAAGTCCCGGCTTCCGTGATTCAAGCCCGCCTCCACGGGCTGCTGGGGACGGGTGGCGGCTACCGCTACATGGTACCTGTGTGCATTTACCGGAGCCCGCACCGACGAAGCAGAGCTTCGCTCGCGGAGGCGGGCTTGAATCACGGAAGCCGGGACTTCAGTCCACGGCGACTGCTATTTCCCCGTCAATGCCTCGCGCAGCAGCTCTTCCTCGGCCTCGTCGG
>CALEKU010000016.1 GCA_937902745.1 uncultured Armatimonadota bacterium | reverse complement strand
GCCCAGGCCGCCCATGCCCATGCCGCCCATGCCCAGGCCGCCCATGCCCATGCCGCCCATGCCCATGCCACCCATGCCCATGCCGCCCATGCCCATGCCGCCCATGCCCATGCCGCCCATACCCATGCCACCCATGCCCATGCCACCCATACCCATGCCACCCATGCCCATGCCGCCCATGCCGCCGGCCGCCTGCCGCTGACCGGTCTGGAGGATGGTGATGCCGAAGAGGCTCTGCAGGTCATACGGGTCCGCGTAGGTGAGCGTGATCTGGTCCGGGTAGACGCCCTGGCGCGATCCCGCGCCGCCCGGGTCGGGGACGACCGGAGGCGCTTCCAGGCCGCCCGCGCCCGGCGCACCGGTGGTCACGGCGCGGGGGCGGATGATGAAGATGTTGTTCTCTTTGGTATAGGTCAGCGGGATGCTGGCCGAGCGCATAATGAGCTTTAGCGCCGTTTCGAAGGGCACTTCCGTGACCTTCATGGTGACGAAGCCCTGAACGTTGTTGTCCAGAGTGTAGTCCACCTTCGCGCTGCTGAAGAGCTGCTCCAGCGCGGAGCGGATAGGCGCATCGCGCAGGTCGAGCGTCACCGGCGGCAGGTTCTGCGGCTGCTGCGCGTGGGCCGCGCTCGGCGCTCCCACGACCGCGGCGGCGCAGGCGACCGCCAGCACGCCATAGCCGACGGGTGCTGTCAGATTTTTCATCGTTTAGTGTCCTCAGTCATCAGAAAGCCACGATAACTCTAGCGGGAAGCTGCCCCGGCGCTTCCACCGCGCCGGGACGACCAATCCTTAGAAATCCGCACGCCCGGGGCCACCGGGGAAGCCCCCCACGCCCGGAGGGGCACCGGGAACGCCGGGACCACTGCTGCCCGGGAAGCCGCCCGGAGGCCCACCCGGGAAGCCAGCACCACCCGCGCTGCCTCGTAGCGAGTCGGCCACGCCCGGCGGCAGGTTGGTCAGGGGCACAGAGACGGTCCGGCCGTCCGGCGCCCGCAGGACGAGTTCCTCCACCGTGACGGAATCTACCGTCATGTACGGAATGCCCGGAATTCCGCTCGCCACCTGCGCCCCCGGTGTCACAATGTCCACCCGAGAGGTCAGACCCGGCGTCCCCGTCTCCAGGATCGCCGAGATACCGCCGTTATACAACACACCTGCCACGCGCCGCTGCACGTAGGGCAGCGGGCCAAGCCGCAGCTCCGGATCGATGGACGCCGGCTCCGGCTCCTTCGGAACATACGGCGGCGCAAGGCGCAGCGGCAGGGCGTAGGCGAACGCCGGAATCTGCGGCGGCCGGAACTGATATCGGGAAACGAACGGGTCACGCCGCGCGTCGGCCGCTGTGCGTCCTTCGCGGACCGGCGGCGGCTTCGGGCCCGAGGCCGCGCCACCACCACCGCCACCCGGGGCTCCCCCCGGCATGCCCATCGGAGGCGCTCCTGCCGGAGCGGCTCCCCCGCCGCCCCCGCTACCCCCGAGGAGTTTCGGGAGGTTCTGGAACGAGTTGGGCGGCTTGGGCGCGTCCGCAGGGGCGGCACCTCCGCCGGGAGCGGTGCCGCCCGCTCCAGGCGCCCCGGGTGCGGGCGGCGCTCCCGGGGGCGGGCGCATGCCCGGATCACCGGGGCCGCCCACCTGGGCGAAGAGGGGAGCAGCAGCGCGCTGCGAATCGCCCGCCGCGGGAGCAGGACCATCGCCCCGCAGCAGAAGCAGCGCCCCGCCCGCGGCCGCCACCAGGCAGAGAACAGTGGAGGTCATCAGGACCCGCCGCTCCCTCGCCCGGTGCGCGCCGCCAGCTTTATCGTCGCGTTCGGTCATTTCAGACATTTCCTGTTTCGTGCGTCCATTCCGCGCTTCGGTTTCGGCCGCTCCCGCCGCCGATGATCGCGAAGTACGGGAACCGTCCACCCGTTTGGTCACCGCAGGGCGGCGACACCTTCAACCGTCGCTCTATAACCAGTATACAGGTTTCCCGCCTACGGGGGAGGCGCGAAGCCCTCACCGACCCCGAATTCGCCCGCACCGCCCGGGCCACCAAAGCCAGGCGGAGGACCACCCGCGCCGGGAGGAGGCCCACCCGGGAAGCCACCCGGAGGTCCGCCAAACCCGCCGCCGAATCCACCGGTCGCCGGCTGGGCCTGCGGAATGGACGGCCCAATCTCGTCCGACTGCGTAATGATATAGGCGGTCAGCGAGTACGTACCCACCAGGCCCGGCGAGTTGCCCGAGAGCGTGAGGCCATCCACCAGGACCAGGCGATCGAAGTCGTTCCACCGCTCAGCGTGCTTCAGGATGTCGTTGAAGGTGCCAGCGACGGACACCTGCCCCAGCGGGAAGGTGAAGATCTTCTGAGCGACCGCGTTCGGGTCCGAGGGCGGGGCGGGCAGGCTGATGTTCTGGCTCACCACGCGCACCCGGCGGTCCGCGTTCAGATAGCGAACTACCTTCGGTCCCAGGACATTGATCTGCTCGTTCCAGAGCTGGCGCTGCGCGGTGAACAGGTTGGACAGGTTAATCGTCGGCATCAGCCGGCGCTCGTAGACCGCCCAGTCACGCTTGGCGTCCCGAACTTCCTGCTCTGCCTTCTTCCGGTCCGCCTGCGCCGACGGCATCTGGTCCGCGATCTGCTTCTGCGCCTCGTACTTAGCGTCCGCCTCGGCCTTGCGCTCCATGAGCGGCTTGATAAGGCCGATGTAGATACCCGCGGCAGCGATGATCGAGAGGACGATCCCGATGATCATCACCTGCATGCGGTTGATTTTAGCCAGTGCTCCCATGTGTCTTTACGTCTCCCCTGTCCTTACTCGTCTCCCGCAGGCGGAGGACCATCTGCCGGCGGCGGGCCATCAAAGGGCGGGGCCGTGGCAGGCGGCGCGCCCGCGCCGGGGAAGTTGGCGCCGCCGAACCCACCCGCGCCACCCGCGGAGGAGCCAGACAGGCTGGCGGGGATCGGCGGGACCTGGAGCGACTGAATCAGCGTGGCGGTCACGGTGAAGGGGAAGCCGGGCCGAGGCGGCTGCTGGGTGAAGCCACCACTAATCTGCTGCTGCGCGCGGCGCTGCTCAGCTTGCGGATCCCAGCCTGGAGGTCCGGAGATGCTCACCGCCCTCACGTCCGGGTTCCCAAAGAAGGTGATCAGGTACCGCCCCAGGTCAGAGGCGTTGCGCACATGGCCGCTGATGGTGAGCGTGTTATTCGCTGCGGACATGGCGTTGTACTCCACCTCGTTGAGGGTGTACTGCGCCGCCCGCGTGTAGATCTTCTGGCGCCAGCCGTTGTAGAACCGGATGGCCTCGACGAGGTCAACCTTATCCTTGATTGGCTGGACCTGATTGCGAATCCGCTGGGTCTCGGCCTTGTAGGCGGTGACGGCCTGGGCCAGTCGCTCCTGCTCGTTCGCCTCCTCCTCGCGCGCCTCGACCTGAGGCTTCAGGACGGCGAACCACACGAGCGGGCCGATCAGACTCACCGCGAAGATCAGGCTGGCAAGCACAATCGCAGCCTGCGTCTTGCGGCGTTCGGCGAAGTAGGCTGGCAACAGGTTGATGCGCAGTTGCGGCATTTCGTTATCCTAAACCGAAGTTTCTGTGCCCGGTTAGACCGCCCGCGCCGGCCGGGGCTTCATTATCCCGCAGCCCGCGGGAGAAGCGCCGGCGCGCGACGGGGGCGCGGGGACGGCGGAGGCACCGGCATATCGCCGGAAAGATTGGTGCCGGAGCGGCGGAACGATGCTTGAGAGGCCCCGGGACAGCGGCCCCGCCCTCCCGTGGGCGGGGCCGCTGTCGCGCTTACTTATCCGGCCCCAGCACGGCGTCACGCGCCGCCAGACCGAGCGCCACAGCGAACGCCGGGGCGGACTGCTGCAGCACATCCGGCCCGACCTGCTTCGCCTGCATGTTGACGTTGGCGAACGGGTTGGCCACTTCGGTCGGGATACCGAGGTCGTTAGAGACAAACTGGTCCAGACCGGGCAGGCGGGCGGAGCCGCCGCACAGGATGATCTTGTCCAGGTTCTCGGCGGGATACCGCGACCGGAAGTAGTCCACCGAGCGGCGCAGTTCCATGGTGAACTCGCTCAGCACCGGCAGCAGCGCGTCGAAGATCTCCTTGCGCCGCACAGCGCGCGGATCGTCGGGAACCGCAGGTGCGGGCGTCGCCGCCAGCGGAGCATCCCCGCTGGGTATAGGCCCGAACGGATTGTCCTCCGGCGGCGTGGCAAACGGATTGTCCACAGGCGGTGGCGTGGCAAACGGATTGTCCGGCGCCGGCTGGACCGGTTGGTCGAACGGGCTGGAGGGCTGCGGCTCACCGAACGGGGACGGAATGCCCCCGCCGCCGAAGGGGTTGGTGTCGATACCGAAGCCAGCGTCCGTGGCGAAGTCGCCACCGGGTGCGCCCACGTACTCCATGAGCACTGCCGCGTTCGCCCGCTTCTCCTCCTCGGCCTGATCCATCGTCAGCCCCAGGTGGTCGGAGATAGCCCGGGTGAAGTTGTCCCCCGCAATGGGAATGGTCCGGGGGAAGCGCAGCGTCCCCTGCTTGAACACGCTGACATCCGTGTTCGCGGCGCCGATATTGACCACGACCACGTTCTTCATCTGCGAGCCGGTGCGGTCCAGGTCAATCAGGGCCCGCCCCACCGCCAGCGGCTCCACATCGATCGCCACCGGTTTCAGACCGGTCGCCTGGATGACCTGCAGGTGGTTCGCGACCATGTCGCGCTGCGCCACCGCCAGCAGGACCTCCATGTTCGGGTTGTTCGGGTCCGCGGTCACCTGCTGCGGGTCATCGATCGCCTGGAAGGACATCTCGACGTCATTGGCGGCGAAGGGGATGTGGCGCTCCACCTCCCACTTCATCGTCTCGGCCAGCTCCTTGGGCGTCATCTTCGGCACCTCGATGACGCGTACCACCACCGTGTTCGCGCCGGCGGCCGAGGAGACGACCCTGCCCCCGCGGATGCCCGCCTTCGCCAGCACCGCCTTCACGGCCGCGCCCAGTTCCTTGGGGTCGGCGATGTGGCCGCCCTGCACCAGGCCCGGCGGCGTGTTGTCGATGCCGACCGCGGTCACGGTTAGGCTGTTGCCCGCACCGCGCACTTCCACAACTTTGATGGTCTGGGTACCGATATCCAGCCCGATGAACGTACCACCGCTTGGTCTGGCCACTACGCTGTCCTTCCTCCGCCCTCAGTCGCCGCCCCTGCGGCCGGCGCTGCTGCTTCTCTTCTGCCGCCCACTGTCCTTTTCACTGCCATACCACCGATAGAGCCGGCGCAATTGTAACACCGAAGCAGAAAACGTGTCAAGCAACGGGCGCTTGGCAGCTGCGCGCCCGGTCCCTAGGGGAAAATACCGCCCCGGCGGGGAAAATTCCTCCCTGCCGGGGCGGTACCTTTCGTGATTCGACGCGTCAGGGGTTCGGGAAGCCACTGAACGACGGCGACTGGAACGACGGCGCCAGCGTCTGCCAGTAGATGTCGTACCCGCTGATCTGGATGGGCTGCCCCGAAGCATCCCGGAACTGGCCCGTGCGACCACGCGAGCTGCTCCAGAAGAGCCACACGCGTCCCGGCTGGAGAACCGGGTCCGTGGCCGCCACCGGGTACAGGTCCGGCTGCCCCGGGAACCCGAATCCGGGCGCCGCCGCCGGACGGGCCACTACACCCGCCGGCACGTTCACCGACGGCCCCTGGTTATAGAGGTCGAGCACCGGGTAGGCCTCGCCCTCGTTTACCGTGCGCGCCATCGGCACCGCGCGCCCGCTAATCCCCTCCGTCGCCGCCGTGATCTCATCGATCTGCTGCGCCCGCGTCGTGACGGTGAAGTCATTCGGCGCCGCGTTCGGCACGGCGGTCGTGGACTGCCCCGTGATCACCAGCGGCTGGCCTTCGTAGACGCCCTGGACGTACACCTTGGCGTTGGCAACGTCCACCTCGTAGGGAATCGGGTTCCCGTTGAAGGTCACCGCAATCTGCGGTGTCGAGTTGCGCTGGGCGTCGATCGGGCTCAGCTTGATCGTCTGGTCCGACGGCACGACCCGCAGCGCCTTCAGGTCCACACCCACGCGGCGCGTGGTGAAGTAGACCGTCTGCGGCTGCCCCGGCGACGAGGACCGCTGCCAGAAGATCCACTGCCGGTCGATACCCTGGCCGTTGGTGTTGTCGAAGTCCGCCGGGCGGCTCAGGATCGTCTCCTGCACCGTCCGCCCCGCGGCCACGCCCTCGTTCAGGGTGGAGAGCACCGGGCGCCGGTCCATCAAGGCCAGGGCAGCGGTGTCCGCGCCCGGCCCGGAGGCCACCCGGTACGCCAGCGGCAGGTAGGTCGCGTAGACCCGGACGTTGCCGCCCGGCGTCGGCGCACCCGGCCCGCGGAAGCGGACCTCGCCCGCCGCCGTGTCGGCGTACACGATCACCTGCTGACCGTTGTAGTTGAACCGCTGGAACAGCACCTGCGTGGCGTTGTCGTACTGCCAGTTCGCCTGCGTGGTCACCGGTGTCGTGCGATCATTGATGTAGATCACCGGCAGCAGCGTGGTCTCGTCCGCAGGCGTGGTCGGGTCGTCGTTCAGGCTGCGCAGCCACCCGATGTGGCGCGAGCGGTAGACCGACTCGCGGCCCGGCGCAACCAGCTCCTCCTGCTCCTGCAGCGCCAGATCCACCGGGATCAGGCGGGCATTCGCACCGCTACCGGCAATTCGGTAGCGCGACATGAAGATGTCGGCGTTCTGGTTGGCGCGGGAAACGCCCGTGTAGTAGACGTCCACCACATAGTCCGTCCGCCCACCGCCCGCAGGCTCCGTCTGCGACAGGCCGAGCGGCATGTACCGCACCACCGCCGACGGCTCCTGGGCCACGGAGAGCGCCGCAGGCAGGCTCAGCGCCCGCTCGCGCACCGCCGGGCCACCGACTGCGCCCGTACCCGACGCGCCCTGCGCGGCGTAGTAGAGCGTGGTCTTGCCGGCCGGGCCGCCGAACCAGAACACCAGGGCCGTGCCGTTGGGCACGAACGCGGCGCGCGGGCCGTAGCGGCGGACCGTCGGGTCCGTCGATGCCGGCGGCAGCAGCGCCTGGGGTCCTGTGGGCGCCCCGGTCGCCGGGTCGAGCGGCGACCAGTAGATCTGGTTCACCGGCTCGCCACCGCCCACCGGCAGCGTCCGCACCCAGTACAGGGTTGCTGCCGCGTTGGCGGGCGTCCCCGGGCTCTGCAGCAGCGGGTCGTACAGCACGAACGGCGACCGGTTGGACTCGCTCGGTACCGCTCCCGGCACGGTGATCGGCGCGGGCGGCGAGAACCACCGCGCGGCCGAGCCGCTCAGGGTGGCGCCGCTGACCGGCGCGCCCGGCTGATTGGCGACCCACGTTCCCTGCACCGCGTTCCAGGTCAGGTTCGACTGGAACAGGCCCATCGGCGCGGAGGAGCTGGAAGGCCCACCGCGCAGCCCCGGAGTCTCCTGCGTGCTGCTGAAGTAGACGTGCAGGTTACCCGTGGCGACCGACCGGAAGGCCGCCGGGGTCAGCGACGAGAACGGCCGCTGGCTGGTCGCGTTGAAGAGCGGGAACGGGTCGATGCCCGTCAGGGTGCCCGTGACAATGCTCGGCGGCAGTACGCCACCCGCATCCAGCGCCTGGTCGGCCGCCTGGCCGGTCAGCCCCGCCTCCAGTACCGTTACCTGCATCTCGATGTTCGGCGATGCCGGCAGCGAATCCGCCTGCGTCACGTTCGGCGCGGTCTCGATCAGCCGCGGGCGCAGGATGCCCTCGCCCAGTGCGGGCAGGATCGGGTTCGCCCCCGGATGGACCAGGTTCTGGCCCGAGTACATCGGACCGGCCGGGGTCAGCACGATCGAGGAGCCGCCCGTGTTGATCGGCCGCGTGCGGTACGCAGTCACCGTGTCGTGATCTTCGAAGATCTGGAACGGCGCGTTGAAGAGCGTGGTCCCGCCCTGGCCGATCCGGCTCTTGTACACGCCGGACGGCGTGCCCAGCGGCACCGCGACGCCAATCCGGGTCGGCGTGGGCACCAGCGGCAGCGCCGCGTTGGCCCCGACGCCCGGAAGCTGCGTGGACGGGATGTCCGGAATCGACAGGACCGTACCGCCCTGCTGCCCCACCCGCGGCTTGTGCAGCGTATGCCGCCCGCCGAGGTTCTGGTAGAACGCCTGGTAGCGCGTCGGGCCGCCCGCGGAGACCGGGATGTTGAACAGCGGGCTTGCGGCCGTGAGCGCGCTCCAGCTCGCATCGAAGAACCGGTCGAGCGAGGTGACCACCTGCGGCATCAGGCCCGGAGCGTTGTAGCCCGTCGGGTCCGCGCTCGTCGCCATGATGCCGAAGCGCGGATCCACCGTCTCCGAGACCATGGCGTAGTAGTTGTACTGACTGCCGTCCGTATTCGGCGAGATCTTCTGCGAGGCGCGCAGGTTCCACAGGTTCACGTTGCTCTTGCTGACCACCGTGAACGTCTTGAAGAACTGCTCGTATCCGTTTGCCCCGCCCGCCAGGGTCGGCAGCGGCGGCGGCAGGAACCCGAACTGCGGCAGCGGCGCGGGCACATTCTGGTAGCCCAGGAGCCCGTTCTGGATGCCGAAGCCGTGCGCCACCCCCTTCAGATCGATGGGGTTATCACCAGCCTGCTCCAGCTCGATGTTGACGGGCACGCCCATCCACAGCTCGAACTGGCGGTAGGCCTCGTTCGCGTCCCAGACGCCGTTGTTGTTGGAGTCCACGTACACCCGCATCTGCGAGGTGTAGCCGTACGGGGTCACCACCGCCTGGTTGGTGTAGGTGTTCCCCGCCATCTGCACCAGCTGGCGCGGGTTGGCGCTGGTGTCGCGCGGCACCTGGACCGGACCGGAGGCCACGTTGTCCAGCGGGTTCTCCCCCGCGCTCGGCTGCACGTAGGTGGACGTCAGGCTATGCATCGCCACCAGGTTGGCCGGCTGGAACGCGGGTACCGCGATGTTGATCGCCACGCCATACTCCCGCAGCGCGGGCAGGCTGGCGTCCGCCAGCGGCTCCAGGACATCGGCGATGCCGTTGCCGTTGTTGTCCGCGTTAACGGTCGTGTTCTGGCGCGAGCCGGTGGTGCTGACGGCCGCCTGCAGGCTGCCGGGACCGCGCACCAGGTCGCCACCCGGGCCGATGGCGCGAATCACGCCGTCGCCACCCGGGGCGTTCGGCCGGGCCGAGATGTCCGGGTAGTCCAGGCTCGGGTTGCCCGCGGCGCCCATGACGCCCGCCAGGTTCGCCGCCCGGCGGTTCGCCTTCCAGGGCAGCGCGTCGAGTACCGGCTGCTCCCATGGCAGGTAGTTGATGATGCCGTCCGGTCGCATCGCATACGTGCCACCGATGGCCGGCGTGTAGCGCGGGTTATCACCACCCGGGCCGGTGCCGTTGTCGGTCGGGTCCTGGTTCGGGCGCTGGCCCGGCCAGGTCCGCCAGATCAGGTCACCCTCCACCTGGATGCGCACCTGCGGCAGCACGTTCAGCAGCGACCGGTTCACGATGCGCAGGTTGCGCCGGTTGGACGCCAGGTCCGTAGAGCTGGTCGTGCCGTCGCTGACGTAGGCCGCGCCCGCCGCTACCGGGAAGTAGTAGTTCGGGTCGTTGCCGCCGTCCGTGCTCTGCGTGCGCTGCAGGTACCGGAAGTTACGCCCGGTGATGCCACCACCGCCATCCCGGGTGAACGGGTCGTAGATGTAGCGCGTAACGGTGTTACCGTTGGTGAGCGCCTGGCTGTACTCCGAGACCGTGCGGTCGGGGTCCTGAGTGCCCGCGACAGCACCGTCCTGAACCACATTCGCCTTGACGGTGCCGGGCACCGTCCCGTCATCCGCGCGGAACGGCCCGATGGCGTTCACCGTCGTCGCCCCCGGAGGCGGCGCCGGGTTCGCCGGGGAGCCGTCGTTCGTGCTGGAGACGAACGCCTGGAGCGCCAGCGGGTTCGCGATCGTGAAGACCGGAATCAGGTTCCCGGCGATCTGCTGGTCGTTCGCACCGCCCTGAATCTGCGCGGTGGTCGCGGCCCGCCCGTTCACCTGGCGGATAATCCGCCGGTACGGGTTCGCCGAGATGCGCACCTCCAGCAGGCCGCCGGGCGTGCTGTTCGCGCCGCCGTTCAGCTCCAGCGTCATAAAGGCCAGCGACAGCGGCGTGTTGTCGATATTGATTGCGTCTGCCGCGGGGTTCACGTACGGCGCATTGGCAAACGGGTTGTTAGCCGGGTTGCCGTCGTCCAGCGGCGTGAACGGCGGGAAGACGATCGGGTAGGTATACCCGCCCTGGTTCGCCGTGTCGTTCGGGTAGATCGCGACGTTGTTCGTCGCGCCAATCCGCGCCAGGCGCACCTGCCGCTGGGTGACCATCGTACCGTTCGTCCGGTTCACGACCGAGATCTGGACCGTGTCCGGGTAGGACGGCGGAATGTCACCCGCCGCAATATCGGTGAAATTGCCGTCGCCGTTGGCGTCATAACCGGGCCGGTACGGCAGATCGTACGCCACGATGGTGACGCGCTCACCCCACTCGAAGAAGGGCCGGCTGCCGTTCGGGCCGAAGAGCAGCGACTGGCTGCGGTCCGGGCGAACCGGGTTCCCCGCGTTGGCCGCGGTCTGCAGCGTGTTCGCATACGCCTCGGGGAAGATATCGACCTTGGGCGCCCCCTCTTCCGCACCGGAACCGATGTTTACGTCGATACCACCGGACAGACCGCTGCCGCGGCCCGCCAGCACCGGCGTGTAGGCGTAGAAGATACCGTCGCTGCCGCCCGCAAACACCCAGATGGCGTCCGTGCCGGCCGGGTTGATGTCGTTCACCGGCACCAGGTTATTGGTGGCGTCCAGCGCCTGGGTCGGCACCGGGTCCGCCAGCCCCACCCCGCGACCGCCCAGGTCCAGGCGATCCGCCAGGGGCAGGGCCGCGCCGACCTGGCTGTAGCCGGGCAGGCTCACGATCCCGTCATCGTTGGTGTTGACGGAGGGGCTGCCGGGTTGGGCAGCATGACGCTTGTCGTAGAACAGGCCGGACAGGTCCAGCGGGAAGCCCGTGCGCCCGGTATGGGCGTCCGCCGGGGTAGCCGGCACGCCGTCAGGCGTGGTCGGGTCACCGTCGGGGTCGGGGTTGCCCGCCGTACCCGGCGAGAGCGGTCGCGGCCGGAAGTGCGGACGCGGATCCATCGTGCCATCCGGCGCCGGATCCTCATCCACCGGCTCGTTCGGCGGGTACTGGGCGTACCCGAACCGCACGCTGGACGGATCAGCCGCATCCTTCTGGACGGGGTTCCGATAGTTCGGGTCCATCGCCGCGAAGTATGCGTTGGTGATGACCGCCGGCCCCACCCCCGGCCCACCGGGGCCGAGGATAGACATGAGCAGCGTCATGCGGTAGTTGAACCGCAGTTCGTCCGTGGTAAGCGCCCAGCCGAGCGCCGCCGTGTCATCCGCCGGCGTGGTCGGGTCGTCCGCCTCCCCTTCAATATTCGTGCTGACCTGGTGCAGGAAGCCACCCGCGGTCGTCACGAACAGCGTTGGGTACTGGTAGGCCCGGTTCGTGTCCGGTTCGATGTTCGGCTCGTTAACCGGCGGCGTACCGGTGAGCGTCGGGAACGCCCCGACAGTCGTCGCGATCGGGTCGTCGATGTCCTGGTTTACCAGGCGGCCGGTCGGATCGAACGACGGCACCGAGGCCACCGCCCCGCCCGGCAGCGTGATCAGGGTGAGCAGATCCAGAAGCGGGCTCGCCAGAATCGGCGCGTCGTTCGTGGGCAGCGTCGGCACGGTCGGCACCATGTCCAGAGTGACGCCCGAGTTGCGGTTCTGCAGCGGGCCGCCGCTCACCACCATGCCGCCGTCCACGGATGACGTGTCACCCTTGAGCGGCAGGGTGCGCGCCAGGATGCGCCGGTCTTCCAGCCCAGCCGCCGCAACCGCCGGGTTCGCCGGGGTCAGTCGGTCTGCCACGGCCTCCGGGCCGGGGATGTAGCCAGCCGGAAGCACGGCGGGCAGCACCGCCACCGCACGGTTCCCCGCCTCGTCGGCGCGCCAACGCAGGAAGACGCCGGTCGCCGGGTCGATATCCACCGCAAAGAGGCGCCCTGCGCTGCCCCCCGCAAAGACGGTCGGCAGCAGGCGCCGCGTCGGCGCGAGCAAGCCGTTCGCGTCGGTGGGGTCGTCGTCCGGCGAGTTGCGCTGCGGCACGTTCGCCACCGCCTCGTTGCCCGTGGCCGGGTCGAGCCGCTTGTACTCGAAGCGGTAGGTCCAGACCGGCGCGGCCTTACCGAAGGTGTAGTTGGTCGGCGAGAAGCGGTCCAGCGGGTGCGACGCAACCACGGTGGACGTACCGTTTGTGATCTGCGTCGGGTTGGTGGTGAAGTCACGCCGGTCGCCGGCCTGGTCGAGCAGGTACAGCTTACCGGAGATCTCCGGGTCGTTGCCGTTGGGATCGTTCGCCGCCACCACCACATAGCGCCGCATCTGCGGCGCGGCCGGACCCGACGGTCCGTCCGGGTCGTACGGGAAGTCCATCAGCACCGGCGCACCATAGATCGGCGCCAGCACGGTCGGCTCCGCCACCCGGGCGTTCGGGAACACGCGGCTGTTGTCGGCCGGCTTGCGGGGCGCCAGGATGCTGTTCTCGTCGATCGGCCCGGCGTCGATGTCCCGGTAGCGCTGCGGGAACGCCCAGCGCGGGCGAATCGTCCCCTCGCTGCCGTCCGGCCGCGCCAGGACACGCGCCGCGTTGTCATTGTGGAACCGGAAGTTGTCGTTAAGCTGCTCCGAGGTGTACGGGTCTACCGCATCATCCTCCAGCGTGCCGGTCGTTCCGTTCCAGATCACCGTCTGGACGTGGTTGGGCACCAGGCCGGTCGACTTCAGAACCGGGCCGGTCCAGTCCACGCAGTACACGCGCCCTTCGAGCGTGGTAACGTACACGCCCTTGCTGACGATGCGCGTGGGAGTGGGGATGGCAATCGGGTCGTTCGCCGGAGCGTCCGGGTTCTCCGCAAAGTGGCGATACGCCGACACGGCGGGCGTAGAGACGATCGGCCCCTCCGTCTCGAACCACCACTTCAGGTCGAGCCGGTAGTCCACGAAGCTGGGCGTGGTCGCCACGAAGTCAGGCTGTATCCCCTTGCGGTACGGGAAGGGCCGCGCGCCCATCAGCAGCACGCCGGCGTCCGCCCGGGCGTCCATCGCATAGAGCACGCCGTTCTGGTTCCCCACAAACAGGCGAGGCTCGGACTCGTCCAGCGGAACCGGCTGGTTCACGCTGGCGGGCAGGACATCTCCCGGCTCGCGGTAGTAAGAGACGGTCGGCGACGAACCGGCGAACGCCTCCGTGGGCGGAATCTGCCCCTTCAGATACCTATAGTAGTTCTCAATCGTCTCGTTGGGGCGGCGCTCACGGACATTCGCGCTGAACGACCAGAAGACGTTCGTGGTACCGGGCCGGATGTACCCGATCTGCGAGGTGTCCACCGGCCCGCCGGGCGTGGCGCGGTACTCGTAGTAGTCGTTGTCGTTGTTGCCGTACGGGTCGATGGCGTAGATGACGCCGTTGTTCGCGGCGACGAACGCCATGCCGACTTCCACCGGCTGCGGCGGGTCCGCGGGGGTCGCGCCGGGCGCGCTGTAGCGCCCCGGGGCCGCGGGAATCACGCCGCCGATGGAGGTCAGGTCCGGGTTGCTGGACGTTCCCCCCGCGATGGCGTTCACCCGATCGGTGAAGTAGTCCCAGGCCAGCTTGTGCACGGGCACGGTCATCTGGCCGCGCACCGGCACGCGAGGAACGATGGTCACGCCGGACGAGATGCCGCCGTCCGGGTTGCGCCCCTGGCCGACGATGTAAACCTCATCGTCCTCGATCACGCCGTTGCCATTGCGGTCGTACGCACCGATGCCCGGAATCGCCGGGATCGGCGTCTGCGGCCCGCCCAGCACCGGGGACGGCTCAAAGCCGACCGTCGGGTTGCGGAGCCCCGCCCCCGGCACCACATTGCCGTACTGGTCGCGGTACGTGGTGCCGTTGTCATGCGGCAGCGGCAGGTAGGTGCGATCCGGGAAGCGCCAGATCGGCGCGCCGGTCAGCCAGTCCAGGCCGTACACCGCGCCCACCTCGACGGTGCCAAGGCCGCTCTCGTCGTTCGGGTCCGTCACGTACTCGGTGCGGGCCACGATCACCTGCATGTGCGAGAAGAACGGCGTGGAGTAGCGCGCGTAGTTCCGGCTCAGCGGGATCGAGGCGCGGATAAAGTTCGGGTTCTCGAACACCTGCCGCGCCGGCTCGCCCGCGTCGTTCTCGATGAACGCGGCGGGACCGCGGAACAGAGTGGACGGGTTCCAGGGCTCGAACGGCTGGAAGAACGGATTGAGCGGGTCCGTATAGATCGGGTCGTCCCGGTCAGTCGGATCGCCATCGGCTTGGCGCGGGTTATTAATGAAGGCGAACGAGTCCTGGATGTGCGCGGCAGTCCCTGCCGGAGCGCCCACAGTATACGGGTTGGTCGGAATCAGAGTCGGGTCACGGCGCGGCTCGGCCACCACGGCTGGCGGCACCGCTGCGTCGTTGCGCCCGGGGGGCTGCACGAGCGGGGTCGTGGGCGTCGCCGCGGGCAGGGTGTGCCCGGGGTTGGCGTCCGTCACCTTGCGCCCACCGTGCGCGGGCGTCACCGTCGGGGTCGCCTTGATCGTCTCCGCCACCCCGCCGCCCTGGAACGCAACCACGTCGGCGATCACGTAGCGGTACCCGACCGCGATGCCGTCGGTGTTGGTCAGTTCGTTCTCGGTAGTGTTGTCGAGTTCCACGCGGGCGCGGGTGGCCGGCGCGCCGGTCAGGCCGGGCACCACGCCATACGACGCCTCACTGTAGAACGGGAACAGAAGCGGGCGCCCATTGGCGTCCACGATCGTCTGGTAGCCCTCGGTGTCCTGCGACAGGAACGCCACCCGCCGCCGCACCTCGACCGTGCCATTGACCAGCACATGGTAGTACACGGCATAGCGGGCGTCAGTGATGCGGTACTCGCGCGGCGACGCCGTGCTCGGCGCGACGCTGGGCAGGTACACGCGGATGGCGTAGCGGCGCAGTTCGCCCGGCGCGCCCGGGAGGCTCGGGTACCAGGTCACCACGCCCGCGGCGCGGGTGGCCGCGGGGATCTCGTCGATGGGGGTCGCGGGCCGCTCCACCGCCACCGTCCTCTGGTAAGCGGCGCCGATGGCGTTCTCGGACGGCCCGGGCGGCACAGCGATGGAGCCGGAGGTAAGACCGCCAGCCGGGGTTACGGCCCCGTTCTGCCACGACGCGCCAGGCACAAACACACCGGGAGGTCCGAGCGGCGTGCCAGCCACCGGGTCCGTGCCCGCGTCCTCATTGTCCACCTCGACGGGGATACGGGCCTCGTCCCGGTCCGCGAGGCGCGGGAACTGGTAGCCGTCCACCTCCAGCCGCCGTCCCGAGCCCTGATCCGGAATGCGCGAGAACGGCACCTGCTGGCCCTCGCGCCCGGCCCGCGTGCTTCCGTCCGCGGGAACGCCGATCTTGAAATCCCCGGCCACAAAGCCGCGGTTCCCGTCCGTCACGCCCCAGTACTTGTCGTCCGCCGCGCGCCCCCGGTTCAGCGGGCTCACGTGCGTCTTTGGCGCCGGGCTCTTCTGAGAGGGCTTCTCCGTGGGCGGTGCCGGGTTCGGCGCCGGCTGCGGCGTCTGCGCCCGCACGGAGGCGGCGGGCAACAGGGCCGTCAGCCCGGACCCGAACACGAGCACGGCGGCTGCGGCGGTCGTGGCCAGCCAGCCTGCCCGACGGGCGGGGCGACATGTCGTCGGTTGGTCCATGGTGGGTTTCATACGTTGAAAACGAATAGCACAGCGGCGGCGGCGGCGGCCTCCGCGTGGTCAAAACGCGGGCGCCGCTCGCTCCATTCGATGCGTGTTATGAATGCTTCCGTGCCCGGGACGGCGGGGCCTTGCGAGCCCCGCCGCAGCGGACGCTCAGGTTACAGACGGTCCGAAGACAAGGGTTGTTCCGTCAGGCTGGTGTTATTCGCGGTCCCCATGCGCTGCTCATTGGACATCCCGCTCGGGCCGGGGGGCCGCAGGATCACCTGATCCAAGCGTGGCGCACTGAACCCACCATACCGCTCCAGTGTCACGGTCTGGTTGGGAATGAGCGCCTGGGGCACCACTTCGAACACCTCGCCCACAAACTTGCCGCTGCGGAACCAGCGTGACTCGCCGGTGGCCGAGTTGGTAATCAGGTAGTTCCCGCTCGGCAGCAGTTTCACCGACGTCGGCACAAACCGCGGCAGCGTCTCGGCAGGCGGCACCACGGCGTTTCCTGCGCCATCCGTGAACGCCATCCGGGACACCCCCGGCACCACATTGCGCGTCGGGTCCACGTTCATGGCGTTGTAGTCCTCCTGCTCCATCTTGAACTGCGCCACGAACACCGCGCGCGGCCCGCCCGGCGGGATGGCCGCCTGCGGTTCGAGCGTACAGGCATACACCCCCTCGGCGTCGCAGATCAGATACAGTTCGCTCGGCGTCCCGCCCACGTTGCGGTACACACGCTCGAAGTAGGTCGGGCGCGAGATGCGCTTGATGCGGTCGGTCCCGGCGCCGCCGCCCGTCCGGATCACGATCTCGCCGATGCTCAGCTTCGGCAGACCGTTGTTCGCGGGCTCCGGTCCGCCGAGCGGCCAGTAGATCTCCTGCGTCGGGTTCGCCCCGTTGAAGTCCGTGGTCACGAACGGCGTATTGATGGGATTGTAGTCCAGCACCACCACCGAGCCGCCCGTGAAGTCGGTGCCGACCACCGAGTTCGGCCCGGCGGCTGTGGTGTTCGCCACCACTGCCACCAGCGTCGGCCGGCCGAACCGCCCGTTGGTCTCGTCCCGCCCCGGGAAGGCGCGCACGCTCTGGTAGCGCAGTTGCCGCCCCTGCTTGGAGCCGGTGCGCGAGGTCCACACCACCACGTTCAGGCCCGGGACGGCGGGGCCGCCGCGCACGTCCGCAATCGGGATCGGGTTACCCTGCGCGTCGCGGATGTCCGCCACCTCGATGATGCGGTAGTTGCCCGCATCCGCGATGATGTAGTGATCCTCGATGATATTCGGAGTTGGGTCCGTCGGGTTCTCGAAGCGCCGCACCTGATAGTACTGCACGTCGGTCGGCTGATTCAGCGTGGTCGAGTCGCCCGCCGCCAGCACACCGTACGGGTCGTTCACCCGCTCCACGCTCCACAGGATCTTGCCGGACCGGTCGATGCGCACGGCACGGTTATTACCGGTGTCGGCCACCAGGTAGTCCGAGCTGGTCAGCTTGCGCGCCATCTGTGGCCGGGAGAAGGTCTTGCGCTCCTGCTCCAGGCGCCCGGTGTCCCCGGGGTTCTCGATCGGGTTGGCCGGGTTCCCTGTATAGACCGGGTTCGCGCCGCCGATGGTCCGGTCGCGCAGCGTGGCGTTCACTGCCCACACGGCCGAGCCGTCCGCCGCGACCTCCAGGATGCGCCGGCTGTCGGCGATCAGGGTCACAGACTCCTGGAAAGCGAAGGTGCCGCTGTCGCTATTCACCGCGAGCGTTCCCTCCGCCCCGACCAGGGGAGCCGCCGCGGCCACAGCCGCGCCGCCCGTCCCGGTGACCGCCCGCACCCAGCGGACGTGGTTGTTCGTCACCGGGTTCCCCTGCAGGCTGCTCACCACGTTATAGACCTGCTCGCCCGAGCCGACGCGCACGGTGGGGTCGTTGGCCTCGGGGTTCGCGTCCACCGCGACGACCTCGGAGCCGCCCCCGGCGATGATGCGCGTGAAGTAGATCTGGCTGCCAATCAGCGTGGGGCCGCTGAGCGGTTGGCCCGGCAGGACGTAGTGCCACAGGAGCGGGCTGAAGCCGCCCGCGCCCTGCCGTCCGCTGGCGTCGTCGCCAAGCACCACCTGGCCGCTGCCCGTGTCAAAGTTCGGGATGGTGGGCGACGGCGGCAGCACCACGGACTTGGAGGTGGTGCTGCCCACGGGGGTGTAGCGCACCACGAACGACTGCGACGCCGAGAACGCCGCCCCGCCCGCGGGCGGCTGGAAGCCGGTGATGGTGATGCGGCCCCGGCTAGCGTCCTCGATGAACTGCCCCTGGTTGTTGTTGTTTCCGCTGCTAACGGACGCCGTGATCGTCTGCCCCGTGGCGGCCCCGGTATCGAAGCTCATCATGTTGAGCTGCGAGAGCTGCGCGGTGCCCGGCTCAAACGCCTCGGGCAGCGTCAGCGTGATTGTCGGGTCCGTCTTGAACGCCATCAGCACGGTCACTGCCGCCCCGCCGTTGATGCGGGGCGAGACCGCCTGCGCCAGGACATATGACACGCCGTCGTTGGTAACCACGGGCGAACCCACGATCTGCGCGTTCGTCAGCGGTTCGTAGTCCGTGTCAAAGACCGCCGAATCCGCCGTCAGGAACTGGAGGCGGTTGCGCAGCGCGGGTGCCTCTACCACATCGATGCCGCCCACGGACACCGGATTGCCCAGCGTGCCGGGGTGCAGCGGGAAGCGCCAGCGCAGCCGGCTCGCGTTCGCCGAGAACTCCTGCTCACTCAGCGCGAAGACCGTAGCGAACGGCACCGCACCCGTGATGTTGGTATCAAGCTGGGTCGCGCCATAGATAAGGAGGTCATTCGGCGCGATGGCTACCGTATCCAGTCCTCCGGCGTACCCGGGCACCACGAGCGCCGGGTTGTTCAGGCCGCCGCGGATCGCGACCGCGTTCTGGAGGAACGGCGGCACCTCGCCGGTGGGCGGCGCGTACACCAGGTCGTAGTCCACCGAAACCAAGACCTTGTCCACGTTCGGGTCGATCAGCGCGCCACCCGAGGCACGGCGGATCTCGATCTCGCCGCTATAGTAGTCATCGTTCACCGTCGACGGACGGAACGTGTACGTGAAATTGGCCGACGGGTTGCCCGCGGCGTAGTTCTCCTCGCGGGTGCGGGTGGGCGGAAGCGGGCCAACCGCGCCGTCCGGGTCCTCGGTCTCGAAGATGCGGACACGGGGCACGATGAAGCCGGTACCCGGTCCACCGGGTGCGATGAAGTACTTGCTCTGCTCATCGGCGCGGGCCACACGGGTCCGCACGATGCCGCCGGCCGGGTCCTTATGGACCTCATTGCGGGTGCCGAGCCAGAACGGCGCGATCTTCCCGACCGTAGTGCCGCTGGTAGCGTCCTCGACCGGAGCGTACAGGACGATGTCGTTGGTGGTGCCGTTGGAGGCATCCGCGATCGGGTTGCGCGCCGTCAGGCGGATCGTCCCCAGCGACGGGGAGCCCGTGGGGTTCAGTGCGGGCGGCGCGGCTGCGGCCGTGCTCAGCCACAGCGGGTCGCCCCCGATGTTGGCGCCATTGATGCAGCGCACCACCCCGTTCGGCTGGATAACGTAAATCTTGTTCTCAAACACCACCGGCGACGGCGCAACGCCGTTCGGCGCGGCAGCGTACGTGCCCGCGCCGGTCGTCGCGTTGATCGCGACGGGGGCGTTCGTGGCCGCCAGGGTGCGGGTGCCGCCGATGAACGGCAGCGGCGGCAGCGCCACCAGGGTGCCGTCCGGCAGGTTGACCAGGATCACCTCGACCTGGTTACCCACGGCATCCAGCAGGGTCACCAGGGTCGGCGACGACGGCTGCCCGCCGCCCGCCCCCGGGCCGTCCCAGCGCCAGATCTCGTCGAACGGGTAGCCGGCGTTCAGGTCGCCCCAGCCGTCATCCGGGTTGCCGTCCGCGTCGTAGTCGCGGCCCGGCTGCGTGTCGTAGGCGCGCACCGTGATATTTCCGGCCGAGTTCAGCCCGGCAACATACAGGATGCCCTTGCTGATAAGCGGTGCGGAGCGGGAGACCACGCGCGAGGCGAGCGGCGCGTTATTGAAGTCGAAGCCCGTCACGAGCGGCGCGTTCACGCCCTCGAAGTTCGCCCCCGTGCGGCGCATGTTACGCCGGTACGTGTTGTTGGAGCTGCCCCAGGCGATCAGGTTGTAAAGGAACTTCAGGTCCTCGGTGTGCGCGGTACGGATATTCGGTCCGCAGTAGGCACCGGAGTTGCCTCCCACGCCGATGTTCACGCCGCCCGCGTAGTCGTTGATGTCGCAGCCCGAGTCGCCCGCGGTCACTACCACAGCACCGGAGCCGTAGTTACCCGCCGCGATATAAGGCAGCGCCCGTCCGGTCACCGCGTCGGTCGCCGCGCTGTTGCCAACTATCGTGGTCAGCACCTCGGGGTTCGGCGCCCGATTGACCGGTCCGGCGGGCGGCGGCGGTTGCGTCACCAGATAGAAGTTCCCGTAGTTCTTATCGCCCAGGTTTGCGATCTCGGAGAACGACAGGCGGTAGGGCGTGTTCAGGATCGGGTGGTTCGGCGTGTAGACAACCGGTCCGCCGCCGCCCCCTCCCCCGCCATTGAACTGGAGGTCCTCCAGGAAGAACGGCCCGCGGGGGTCCATCCGCATGTTCCCGCAGTCTTCGAGCCAGATTACCGCTCCTGCATCCACCGCCTTGCGCAGCTTCTCCCGCTCGCTCAGCGAGAGGCGCGTCAGGCGGTGATTGGTGATGAAGAGCAGGTCAAACTTCAGCAGGTCCGCTTCGCTGGTGCGCGACAGGGGCACCTCCCAGTAGGCCGCCATGTTCTTGGTGACCTTCTGGCCCAGGACATAGGGGTTACCCGGGTCGCGCCCGCCCGGCGCACTCCACCGATTGAAGATCTCGGTGGTCACGGTGGGCGGCGCCAGGGGGTTAATCAGCTCCCAGTTCTGCGGCTTCATGTCCTGCAGGGCGTCCGCGATGTAGAAGAGATGCGGATCGGTGTTCTCCGGTCCCAGCGCCGCCTCGGCAGGCGTGATGATACCGTCCCCGTTGGCGTCGATGGTCGAGTCCAGCAGGAGGATGCCGACCTTGTACTGCCGCTTGCTTGTGGCGTAGGTCGTGGCGTCGGCGTGCGCCGCAGGCGCCGGCAGCAGGACTGCCGCCGCTCCGAGCGCCGCCGTCGCGGCGAACGTCGCCGCCGCGCCCGCGGCGGCGGCGGCCGTAGCCGTCCGCAGCCCCCTGTATATCCGGCGAAGGTTGGTTTCCATATCCATGCTTCGAATCGTCATCGCGGTCACCGAACCGCGCCCGCTCCGGGCGCGGTCTGTCGTGCTGCTGCTGCGACCATCTTTAAAACAACCGAATCCTACCGCGTCGGCCGCTCCCCGAAGTAGAGCAGACCAGGCGCAACCGGCAGGCGCGGCGTCACCGGCAGCGGTTCCCACACGGTGGGGTTGCCGGGGAACTGCTGGACGAACGCCGGGTTAGGTCGGATCGGCACGGAGTAGCCCGCGCCGGGCGCCGCCTCGACGTACGGCGCCGAGGCGCGCGGGTCGTAGACGTACTGGATGCCGTTCCCGGTCGGCCCGAACGCCTGGGGAGCTGGTGTCTGCGGCCCGTGCAGCGACGGGATGATCGTCCCCTGGTCCGGCGCCCCCGCGGCCGCCGGCAGACCAGAAGACCCCTGGTAGCGCGGCACCCATCCCCACTTCTCCAGCCAGGCGCCCTGGTCGCCTATCTCCGCTGGGAGGTTCTGCGCAATCGCCCCCAGGAACGTGATGCGAATGTCCAGCGGCTCCCCGTGGAACGGCCACAGCGGGTCAATGCGCCTATCAGTCCCGTTGATATCCTCCCCGTCGCGCAGTCCTGCCTGGGGTCCAGGAGTGATATAGCGCGCATACGTGTCGTTCGGGTTCGGGTTGAACCACGGCCCCGGGATGATGAAGAACGAGCCGTTCTGCGCATACATCACCGCTTCGATCCTGATGTCGCGCGGCACCACGCCCACGCGCGACATCAGGTAGTCGTCGTCCCCATAGGCTTCGTCCAGGTGGACCGTCAGCCGGTTCTTCGTTCCGAATAGCGGCGTGGTCGGGCCAAACGGGTACGCGTTCTGCGGGAACAGGAACGGCGCCGGCAGAGCGAACACGTCGTTGCGGAACTTGTTACCCGGGTTCGTCGTGGAATCGCCCACCAGGTAAGTTTCCGGCTGAGGACCACCCGGGAACGTGTACTCGTTCGGCGTCGCGAGCGCGGACTCGTTCACGAACAGGTTGATGGCCGTACCGGCCGTGTTCTCGGAAGCGTGCCGGAACAGGATGTTCTGGAGGAACGTCGCGGGCGACAGATACGGCGGCACCACGTTTACCCCGAGCGTGCCGGGCTGCGGGAGCCCGTTCGCGTCGTAGAACATGGTGGGGCCGTGCGTCAGGCCCAGGCGGTAGTCCGGCCCCGCCGCCGACGTTGCCGACAGCTGGAAGGCGTACGGCGGCTGCTCGTTGTTCTGCTCCGAGACCGGGTCCACCACCGACGGCGGCGACAGGAACTGCGTGGTGTTGACTGCCACGTAGTCCTTTGCCAGGAGCGCGATGGAAGATCGCCCACGGGCCGCCACCAGCGCCGGGTCGTTCGCGTCCGCCGGGATGTTGTCCTTCAGCAGGTTCCCATCCACGTAAATCGTGGCGTTCGACACCACCGTCAGGTTCCGCACAAAGACCTGCCCGGTCTCCGGGTCCAGGCCACCCGCCACGCCCTTGATGCGGATGTTGCCTTCGGCGAAGATGACCAGATCGCCCTTATAGTAGTTCTCGTCGCCGGTCCCCGCCACGCCGTCTGCGTTCGCCACCGCCGGATAACCGGCGTACTTCAGGACGTTCGGGTCCGTCCCGCCCCCTGTGTCGATACCCACCTGCGGTGGGGCATTCAGCGCACCGGGACCGTAGGTGTAGCGGATGATGGTGCTCTGGCTCCCGTTTACCGGGCGGCCGTCGCCAGGAAGGCGCAGGTACTGGCGTGCGCGGTCCTGCTGCGACCGCGTAATAACCATGTAGCGCGGGTGCAGTTCGATGGTGACCGCCGGCGGGTTGTAGATCTGCCCGCCAACCCAGGACGAGCCCGTGTTGTTCGGCGCGTCCGGCGACAGCCACTCGGCGCGCAGCGACGAGGCGTTCACCAGATTCCCCGAGACGAACTGCTGGTCCACCGTGTTCGGGATATAGAGCCCCTGCCCCCAGCCGTACGCACCGGCGGCTCCCGGAGCGATGCCGACCGGGTTCGGACCGGTGTGGGCATCCGCCAGCCGCGGCGAGTCGCGAGTGAGCAGTCGGTAGCGAGTCAGCCCCCGGTCACCGATCGGCGCGTCGATCACCGGCGGCTCCAGCCGCGGCGCGGCGCGCACATTCGGCGCGTTGGACAGGTCCGTCAGCCCCGCGATCTCGTTGCCGCGCGGGTTATCGCGGACCAGGCCACCGAACGTATTGAAGTCCACCGACCCACTCGGCACCACGTTGCCCGTGGTCGCGGTGAGGAACGTGTTCACCGGCACGATCGGCGCCGCGGCGCCGCGGATGTCCGCTACATAGACCTTGGTCGGGTCCCCGGGCGTCAGCGAGGCGACCGTCGCGTTCGGCTGGAGGCCGTTCAGGCTGATGCTGCCGGAAACCTCGATGGCATCGTTGCGCAGCGAGTCCAGTGCGAAGTAGTTCGCCCCGTAGAAGACCACGCTCGAGTTGATGCGGACCGGTCCCTGGTAGATGGAGGGAATCGGGCGGTGCACAATATCAAGGTCGCCGTCCGTATCCACATCCACGCCCGTCACGCCGGGCGCGGGAGCGTCACCGCTCACATTGATGGGGCGGTCCTGTACCAGGCTCGGGGCGCCCAGGGCGACGGGCGCGGTCCGGTTGTCCTTGTTGGTAATCCAGTTGACATAGTCCGTGATGCCGATGGCCTTGTAGGCGATCAGTTCGCGGCGCAGGCCCAGCCCTTCGGAGTTCTGGTAGGTGGTCGGGTCGTCGGGATCGATCACGCCGGAGCGGCCCACCGACTCCAGCTTGATATACCGGCGCGTGTACTCAGGCCGGATGCCCGCCGGGTTGCTGCCGTCCACATCCACCAGTTCGCCCGGCTCGTCCACGACCCCGTTGCCGTTCCGGTCTTCCCAGGGCCGTCCGTCGCTCGTCAGGCGGTAAGGACGGTAGGTGACACGCACCAGAGCCCGTCCGCCCGCATTGCCCTGCGAGGGGGTCGGCCCACCGAAGGCGACACGGGTGAAGCCGCCTTCGCCGGTAGTGGGGTCGTACGGCTTGAGCCAGAAGTAGTCGGGGTCGCGCTGGTTGGTAATGTTATCCGGCACGGGACGCCAGTCCGCGCCCTCCGCCGACGTGGTCAACTGCTGATCCAGGTAGCGGATGCCCGCCTCCGCGAACTTGTCCGCCGCCGAGACCTGCGTGCCGCGCCGCGTATTGCGCAGGTTGTTGGCGATCAGGGCGATAAACAGGCCGCCCAGGAACAGCAGCAGGAACAGGACGATGATCGCCACGATCAGCGATTGCCCTGCCGCCGCGCGCCGCCGCAGCGTCCGCCCCGAATGCATAGCCTTGAGTGTTTCGCGCATCATTTCTTCCGGCTTAGCGGCCCACATTGTTGACCTGGACCTTGTCACTGATAGTGATGGAGTACGGCTGCGGCTGCGACGTATCGTAGATACGCGCCCCGAAGCCGATGTTCAGCAGCGAACGTGTGGCGTAGTCCACCTTCACCGCGTCCGGCTCCGGCCGCGCCGCCGAACCGATCAGGATCTCGTTGCCGTCCTTGTCGAGCGGCATCCCGTTCGCCGGGTTGCGGGCGTAGTTGTTCTGCCACAGGTAGGTGGCCTCCAGGAACTTCTCCGCGATGCCCGGCCGCCCCTCGTCTGTGCGCCGCGCCAGCAGACCGATAGCGTTCTCGCCCGGCGCGTCGAACTTCAGGAACGCCTGGTACGGGTCACCCGGCGCATCCGGGTCCGGATGCAGGTCGTAGTCGAACTGGTAGCGTGGCGCCCGCGCCGGGATGGGCTGCACGTAGTGCTTGTTCTGGAGCGGCGTGGTCGTGTCGCTCGGCTCCAGCGTGCCCGCCGGCTGCTGGATCGAACTCAGCACCGAAACCCGGTAGTACGGGACCAGCATGCTGGAGCCCTCGTTATTGTCCGGCCCGAACACGGTGTCGGTTCCAGAGGCGACCAGAATGCCACGCCGGGAGCCCACCGCCCCGACCCCGAACGCCTGCAGCGGCGAGAGCAGCGTCCCATTGCCCAGGCCGTCGATGTCCGCAGCCGGAGCGCCCACGCGAACGTACCCGTTCTGGAACAGGTCCACAGCGATGCGCCCCTGGTTCGTCGGCAGCGTCACGCCCGCCTGCGGATCACGGGTGTTCACCCGGAACTTCGTCTCCACCAACTCGCCGATGTTCGCCAGCGGGTTGTTCCCGGCCACCATCAGCGCCGGGTTGCCCGGCGTGACAATTCCGTTTTCATAGATCGCGGGCACCCCACCGGTGTCTCCCAGGATGGGGGGCAGGCCCGTCTCGATCCGTCCGCGCGCCGGGTCCAGGATGAACACCAGTGCCGGGGTCTTGACAAAGATCTTGCCGGAGTTCTGGAGGTACGCTGTGTACAGCGCGCCGTTCGGCCCGAGCGCCAGGGAGCCCTCCGACGACAGCACGTTGACCTCGACGCTGCCCGAAGCCGTCGCATTGGTCACCTCGAAGGTGATGCTGCCGAACTGCGGTGCGGCCGCCCGGGTCGCTCCGCGCAGGAACGTAATGCGGTACGGGTAGGTCCACGCGCCGTACTTCGTGCTGTAGAGCGTCGGCACCGCGAACGGCTGCTCCGCCGCCTCATTATTCAGGAAGCCCGGGGTCGCCGTATCGCCCGACACCGCCGACGGCGTAAAGGAGATGGCCACCTTGAACGGGTCGCCGGCGCGCACCTGCCGCTGCGGATCACGGTTCCAGATCGTCAGGTCCAGGTTCAGCGAGTTGACCACCGGCGTCGAGATCTGCCGCCAGTTCTCCGCGTACGTGCGCCCGTTCGACGCCGTATTCCGGTTGTAGAAGAACGCCGGGTCGTTGAACCCGCCGGACTCCACGACCGCGCTGGAGTAGTTCGCCATGTTGAACAGGCGCGGGTCTTCCGGATCGAACTCCGCCCGGTACAGGATCAGCGGGTTGAAGTTGTTGTCGTCGCGGCGGAACTCGTAGACGTTCTCGTAGAAGCCCTGGGTGCCGTCCGCGGCCACCGGGTTGCGCAGGCCGACGAAGTAGCGCACCACCCGCCGCCCGCGCGTCTGCGGCCGGACCTCGACGCCCTGTACCGAGCGCCCGGTGGTCGGGTCGATGACGCCGTTCGGGTCGCGCGTGCCGGTCGGCACCAGGTCAATGCGGGCGTAGGAGATCTGCGGCCAGGTGGCAGGGTTCGCGAGGTTGTAGCCGGCGAAGGCGAACTCGCCCCGGGGAGCAGCTCCCTGCATGGGCACGGCGACCTTGACGCCACCGTTGTCATAGACGTAGGTGGCGGTGGAAAGCTCCTGCACGACCCGGTTGATGCCGAACCGCGCCGCATCCTGCGCCTGCGAGATCGCCCGCGCCCGCCGCGTCAGGTTGAACGACTGGATGATGGGGCCGAACAGCAGGAAGAGGATGATGCTGGAGATGGCGATAACCACCAGCAGCTCGATCAGGCTGAAGCCCTGCCGCCCGTTCCGCCCGCCGCCGCGGCGCATCATCGCCGCCCGTATGTCGTTCGAGTTCGTCATGTTTTCGGTTCGCTCGTGCCAGTCATGAACGGCCCCAGGGCCGCCGCCAACATCGGATTCCCTACAGGGTCGGCGGAGCCTGCGGGATGATCGACTCCAAGTCCTGCACCCGCCACGGGTTGCGGAAGGTCTGATTGTCCTTCCAGATCACGCGCGTCTTCACTGACACACCATGAATATTCCCGTGGACATTCCACCCCGTCACGCCCGCGGCGGTGATCTGCGGGGCGATTCGCGTCACATCCACCCAGGCGTACGCCCCATCCGCATTATCAATCGTGAACTGGCGGGAAGGCAGACGCACCACCTCGCCCCCCTGCACATACTCGATGGTCACCACCGCCGCCTTGTTCAGCTCCGTGCGGTGGAAGTACAGGCGGTTACCGTCGGCGCCGAACGACGCGGCCTGGTTGACCGCCGGCCGGACGCCACCGGAGTAGCGGTAGTCGGACACGGCCTTCTGCAGCGCCACCGCCCAGTCGCCCTGCGCCTTGTACAGGATGCGCAGCGGCGTACCCGCCCGCACCCGATCCGTGTTGATATAGATGATGCCGCTCTGGTAGGAGCCGCCCCGGTCGCGCCGCACCCAGTAATCAAAACTGGCGTCCAGCGGCTCGGTGTAGTCGCCGCCGTTCAGCGGAACGCCGTTCGGGTTCTCCAGGTTGAACACCTGGATGTCCGGCCCGGTCGTCGGGTCCGTATCGTAGAGCCCCCGGTAGGGGTTCCCGTCCGCGTCCTCATCGCCGGTCGGGCGGATGTTCGGCAGCGTCGTCCGCACCGTCGCCACGCCCACATCGCCGCTGCCCGCCGGCACCCGGCTCTCCGGCGACGGCACCTCGCGGTCATCCCGCAGGATGTGCCAGTCCAGCACCGCGTACGAAAGAAGCGCCGAGAACGCGCGCTGGCCGTAGGGCGTCTGCTCGGAGTAGTTCGCACCCGACGGGTTGAACGCGATCACCCCGAAGTTCGCCAGCGTGCCCGCCACGTTCGGCGAGATCAGCTTGTACTGGTACGGGTCGTCCGGGTTCCAGTTCGCGCCGACCGCCAGCCGCTCAAACTGGCGAGTCACCCGATCGCTGCCCGGCAGAACCGTGTCGCCTGCCTGCGCATTCGGCGGATAGAGCCCCGCAGGCGTAATACTTGCCAGAGTCATCCACTGCCCAGTCTGCCCGGGAGCGATCGTCACGGTGAAGGGACCAACCTGCCCCGTCCCCGCGGATCCCCCCCCCCCCGTCGTCTCGATGGTGTACGACACATCGTAGATGCGGGTGTTGTTCGCGATCGGGAACATGATCGCCGGCTCGGAGTTGTCGTCGCCGTAGTCGATCAGGTAGGTGTTCGGCCCGCGCAGGCGACGGCTCGCGTTGTTGTTGTTTGGCCAGTAGTCGGCCACAACAGCAACCAGGGGCTGCCCGGTGACGCGCAGGTACGAATTGTACAGGTTCACGTCCGCCAGCGTAGACGGCGCCGAGGACGGCGTGCCCACCGTGGGGTCCATGTAGATCGGACCGAACTTCAGCGTGTAGACCGCCCCCAGCCCCGAACCGTACGCGCTGGAAGACTGCGAGGGGAGCGGAATCTTCACCGCCTCGTTCTGGATGAACCGGAACTTGTTCACATCGGAGAAGTAGGGGTTGCCCAGTCCGTTGTAGTCCGTCAGGTCATCCGGGTCCTGGTCCGTCACCGTGCTCAGCAGGCCGGTGCCGGTATCCCACACCGAAAACGTCACCGCTTCCGGCAGGTTGGCGGCATCGCCCAGCACCTGATCCTGGAAGTTGCGCGCCAGGCGATCACCACGCAGGCGGCGCTCGCTCTGCTGGAGTTGCCCGAAACCGACCGGGAAGATGCGGATCACTGCGAAGATGCCGATGAGCAGGACCACGAGGACGATCAGCACCTCTACCAGCGAGGTAGCCGCCCTCTTGCCCCGCGCGGCGCGGGCAGCCCCCGGGGTCGCGCGGCGGCAGCGGTCAGGCTGTGGGAAGATGGAGTTCGTCATGGTCTGATTGTCGTCGGTCGCTCTCGGCATATCGGGAAGCGCGGCGGCTTTCCCCTGGTCGGTCTCTCACGCGCGGGGCCCGCGCACACCTCATTGCCCTGTACGCAGGCCCCGCTCGCTGCTGCTGGGGTTCGCGCCTCTGCGGCTTCGGAAGCCTCCGCGGGCCGGTCGGTTGTAGGACGCGGCCCGCCCGGCGATTGTTCCGCGCCCGGGCTACGGCTTCAACTGCGAGATCTTGTAGGCATCGAAGTCCATACCACCGGTGCCCGGCACCTGGTTGGCCAGCTTCTGAACGTCCCACACCTTCGCGGTCCCGCTCAGGTACAGCACCAGCACCTTCCCCTTCGGGACATGGTGCGTAGTCATGGTCACGTACGTGTCATCGCCCGGGTTCTTCCAGAAAAGCTGCGCCGCGTAGTCCTCGGGCGTGATACCCGCCGGGAAGTTTGCCGGGTCCGTCGGGTCCGCCCCCGGAGCCAGCGCCGGTATCCAGAGCCGGGAGTAGCGCGGCAGGTAGGCCGGACCGAGCCGATCCGGGTTCACGCTGAGAACCTCGGGGCTTATGTCGAACGAGTTGTACTTGTAGTGCACGACCTGCATCGTCGCGCTCCCGGGCGGGGTAGTGCGGGTATCCCAAATCGTAACCCCCGCCACCGCCTCCGGGCGGGTGTCATTGGTCGTGTCGTACTCCGAGTCATTGATGGAGTGGAACGTGCTGAGCGAGCGCACATACTCGGGGTACAGACCGCCGTACAGTCCGGAGTCCGTCCCGTCCGGGTTCGCCAGTTCCAATCCCAGGCGGCGCGTCCCCGCCGCGACCTCCAGGGTGCAAACCTCGTCCCCGGGAGCGGCCATTATCAGCTTCCCGGTGGGGCTGACCGCGCATCCGCCGCTGCCGTCCGACCGAATGGCCGGCGTGAGCAGGAAGTCCGGGTAGCGGCGGTTGTCCAGCTCGTACAGCTTGATCGCCGACGACAGCTGCTGCATGCTCGTGATCGTGCTGCCGCGCCGCGTGCTCTCGCGCACCGACGCGAAGACCGGGAAGATGATGGCCGCAAGCAGCGCCATTATAGCGATGACCGTAAGTAGCTCGATCAGCGTAAACGCGGCCTGGCGGCGCGACCAACGGCGAGTAGGTATTCCTGGTGTCATCAACACGAAACTCCTGTTGCTGCAAAACCCGCCGGCCCGAAGGCCGGGGACGACGTCAGCCAAGCCTGACACGAACGGGGCGATGCGCCCGCACCAGATCGCGGGCGGCACGCTTACTATGAAACGGACGACGCGCCCGCGTCCGATGTTCCCGTCCGTCGCCGAAGAAGGGCGGTTCTTCCGGTCCATCCGAGTTGTACGGCGCCCGTTCCCTTTTCCCCTTCTTTCACAACACCAAAATAGCGAGACGAATCCGAGCAGGGGGTGGCAATGGGTCGTATGTCCTCCTACGCAGGGCGGCGAGTGGAGTAAAATACGTTCGTGGCGACACTGACTATCGAAGTGCCCGACGAGTTGGCCAGCAGGGTGCGAGCGTTGCACCTGGGCGGCGAGGCGCTGATCGCGGCCATACGCGATGCCGTGGCCCGCCGGGAGGCGGACACAGGCGAGGCCGCGGCGCTCGAAGCGGCGTTCGCCGCGGTCCGCAATGACGCCGGAGAAGCGTGAGGCCCTGGCCTGTGAGCGACCGGCACAGATCACAGGATATTCTTTATTCGTCCCGCCCGGATGAAGATGAAGCGGGGCAGGACGACTGATGGCCGCCGCATACCTTACCTCGTCCGGCATAAAGATCACCGGCGCAGCCCTCTACCGCACGGAGATGCACACGCGCATCCCGTTCCGCTATGGCATCGCGACGGTCACCCGCCTGCCGCATATCTTCCTGCGCCTGACCGCGCGGATAAACGGCGCCGAGGCAGTCGGCATCGCGGCGGACCACCTGGCGCCGAAGTGGTTCACGAAGGACCCGGCCACCCCATTCGAAGACGACATCACCGGGATGCTTGCCGTCCACCGCCGCGCCGCTGAAACGGCCCTCGCCCTGGAGAGCGCACCGACGCCCTTCGCCCTCTGGCAGCGGCTCTACGCGGCGCAGGCCGAATGGGGCGCGGAGCAGAACTTCGCGCCGCTGCTCGTCCACTTCGGCACGTCCCTGGTGGAGCGTGCCCTGATTGACGCTGTCTGCCGCGCCGCCGGGACGCCCTTTGCCACCCTCCTCCGCACCAGCGGCGGCCTCGGCGTCCGGCCCGGCGATGTCCACCCGGAGATTCCCGCGGGTGCCGCCCCGGGGGACCTGCTGCCGGACGAAGCTCCCCTGCCCCGCGTGCTGGCGCGGCATACCGTGGGCCTCTCCGACCCGCTCACGGACGCTGACCGTACCGAGGAGCACCAGGTCGCCGACGGTCTGCCGGTGACGCTCGAAGAATGCGTGGCGGTCTATGGCCTGCGCCACTTCAAGCTTAAAATCGGCTCCGACACGGACCGGAACCTCGCCCGCCTGGAGCAGACGCTGACACGGCTCGGCTCGGTCTGTCCGACGCGCGACTGGGCGTACACCCTGGATGGCAACGAGTCCTACACCTCGGTCGCCGACTTCCGCGCCTTCTGGGAGGCATTCCGCGCCCACCCGGCGCTGCGCGACTCCCTGCCGCGCCTCCTCTTCGTGGAGCAGCCGCTGCACCGCGCGGTCGCGCTGGCCCCGGCGACCGGCGACGCCTTCGCCGCCTGGCCCGACCGTCCCCCGGTCATCATCGACGAGTCCGACGCCGAGACCGGGAGCCTGCCCGCCGCGCTCGCGCTCGGCTACGCCGGCACCAGCCATAAGAACTGCAAGGGCGTCTTCAAGGGCGTCGCCAACGCCTGCCTGCTCGCCCACCGCCGCCGCCAGCGCAACACAGCGGCGCCCCTGCTGCTCCTTTCGGGCGAGGATCTTTCCAATGTCGGTCCGGTCGCGCTGCCGCAGGACCTCGCCGTGCAGGCGGCGCTCGGCATCCGCAGCGTGGAGCGCAACGGCCACCACTACTTTGCCGGCCTTTCGATGTTCCCGCCGGACGTTCAGGAGGCGACGCGGGCAGCCCACCCGGAGCTGTACCACATTGGCCTTGCCGGCTTCCCCACCCTCACCGTCACCGGCGGCGAACTGGACCTCGGCTCTGTGAATGCCGCCCCGTTCGGGGTCAACTTCCTGCCGGACCTCGAAATGTTCGCCCAGCGGCTATAATGGCGCAGACACGCGCCGTGCCAGGAAACCGTGAGGGCGGCGCGGCGAGGGAGGGTTCCATGCGCATCGTCCACGAGTGGGGAAAGTACATCGCCGTCGAGAAGAACGGGGTCGAGCGGCTGCGATACAACTACCAGTTGCCGGACGACCCTGCGCCGTCCGCCCCCAAGCCGTTCTTCCACCCCATCCGCACCCCCGAGGGGTTGGAAGTCACCGCGGAGGCGCCGCTGGACCATACCTGGCACCGGGGTCTGTGGTTCACCTTCAAGTTCGTCAACGGCGTCAACTACTGGGAGGAGCGGGACGCCGTGTTCGGGCGACAGGTGACCCTGGAGCCCCCGGCCATCCACGCCTCCGACGAAATCGAGGACGTCGTGCGTATTTCCGGACCGCTGGAGTGGCGCGACGCGAAGGGGGGGGCGGAGGCGGTCCGCATCGACGAGCAGCGCGTGCTGGACATCCGCTTCGCGGAGGACGACGCCCTGATCGTGGACTGGCACAGCACCCTGGTCCCCCGTGAGGATGTCACGCTGGACCGGACGCCTTACACCACCTGGGGGGGCTATGGCGGCGTGGTCGTGCGCCTGACACAGGCCGTACAGAAGCAGCGCATCCTGCTGGCCAACCGCACGGAGACCGACCGGCCGACCGGGCAGCCCCATCCCTGGGGCGCCATCGACGCGCAGCTCGACACGCTACAGGATCGGTACGTCGGCTTTCTGTTCCTGCCCTCCCCTGACAACCGCCGCTACCCGGAGCCGATGTACGGCACCGCGAAGCCGTTCTTCAACTTCTTTGGCCCCGCCCCCCTGTTCCACGAACCGCTGAAGCTGGCGAAGGGCGAACCCCTGCGCCATGCCTGCCGGGTGGTCATCCTCCCGCGACGAGTTGACGCATCGGAGGCGGACGGGTATCATCGCGAATGGCTCCGCCTGCACGAAAAGGGCTCAGCAGCAGAGGCGGGCTGACTGCGGACTGACCAGCGAGGACAGTATCTAATGGCGAAAAACTCGGTGCGGACGAACGGCGGGAGCAGGAGTGGCAGCATCGCGGGTACCGCCCTGAAGGCGGTGCTGTGGACCGGAGCGGCGATTGGCGCAGCGGCGCTGGCGAACGCCGTGATCTTCTACAAGACCCCGCCCCTCACGTCCAAACTGGAAGGCGGGGAGATCCGCTACTTCCCGACCCCGGACGGCGATGTGTTCTACAAGAAGGCAGGCGACGGGCCGCCGCTCCTGCTCATCCACAGCATCGGTGCGGGCTGCTCGTCCGCGGAGTGGGAGGCGGTCTGGCACGCGCTGGCGGAGAAGTACACCGTCTACGCCCTTGATCTGCTGGGCTTCGGCAAGTCGGATAAGCCCTCTCTGCTCTATACCGCTGAGAACTACATCACCCTGATCGACGACTTCTGCCGGCAGGTCATCAAGGTGGGCGATGGGCGCGGCGAGTGCGATGTCATCGCCTCCTCGCTCTCCGCGGCGTACGTCATCGCGCTGTCGCAGCGCGACCCGTCCATCTTCCGCCGCCTGGTGCTGGTCTGCCCCACCGGCATTGAGGAGCTCGCCACCGAGCCGACCTCCACCTCGCGCGCGGTGCGCCGTCTGCTGAAGACCCCCGTGCTGGGCACTACGCTCTTCAACGTCATCGCATCGAAGGCCGGCATCAAGAACTACCTGACCAGCCGCATCTTTGCGAACCCATCGCGCGTGACCCCGGAGATGGTGGAGACCTACCATGTGGCCGCGCACCAGCCGGGCGGCGAGAACGTACTGCCTTCGTTCCTGTCGGGCTTCCTGAACATCAACATCGCCGACGAGTTCAAGGATGTGGTGGACCTGCCGCTGATCGTCTGGGGCCGCCAGTCGGTGGAAACGCCGATCGGCGAGGCGGAGGCGTTCGTGCGCATCAACCCGAACGCCAAGTTGGAGGTGATTGAGGACTCCGGCGCGCTGCCCCACGTCGAGCAGCCGGAAGCCTTCCTCACCGCCGTCCGCCCCTTCCTCGCCGCCGCCGACGCCACGCCCGTCGACGAAGAGGCCGAAGCCCTCACCGCCGCCTGAGGGGCAGGTTAACCGCCAAGACGCCAAGGGCGCCAAGAAGAGAAAGAAACTCTATCCCCCTTGGCGCCCTTGGCGTCTTGGCGGTCAATCCCTCCTACACGTTGATCTGGCCGAAGTTGCCCTCGAAGCGGTACTCCGCGACGGGCGGCGTCGTGTCATCGTCGCCGTCGTCAGCGGCATCCGCGCCGTCCTCCGCCCGGTAACGGAACTTCAGGATCACCGTGCCGCGCATCCGCAGGCGCGGCGGGAAGCCCCGCAGCGAGACCCTCGCCGCCACGCCGCCGTCCACATCCGCGTCGGGCAGTTCCTCGCCGTCGCGCGTGATCGTCTCCCCACCGTCCGGCGCGACGATGCCCACCAGCGTCTGCCGCTTCGTCGTGTCGCCGTCCACCTCCACCACGAACGTCACCTTGCCGCTCTTCAGGCTGTCGGGAATGTTCTCGCGGGTGTGCTCCACGACCTTGTAGGTCACCCCACCCGGCCCCTCCACCTTCCAGTCCTTCGGCGCGATCTGCTTCTGTCGCAGGACGCTGAACGCTTCTTTCATGGACATGGGACTCTGCTCTCCTTGCTGCCACGGCGCTGCCAACGGCGAGAGTAACGGAAGAACGGCACCGGGTCTGACGGAGTTTTATGCGACGACGCGGCGAATGATCGCGCGCAGGCGGTCATAGTCGCCACTGAGCAGCGACGCCAGTTCGCGCCCCGCCCGCTCCAGGAAGGCGTCCGCGTTCCCTCCCGCCCGGCGGTGCGCCCGCACCGCGCCGCGGAGCAGCGCCGCCACCAGTTCGTCCTGCGGGAACGTCACCCCCAGCACACCGCCCGCCCCGAGGAGCAGAGGCCGCAGGTAGTCCAGTTGCGCCGTCAGGCGCACCGTCTCCGCATCGGAGCAGCGGAAGACGCGCGCGTGCGGGCGCGGCGGGCGCGGCGGCAGGAACGGTCGCACCTCTCCGTCCGGCACAGCGGCATAGGCCACCAGAATCGCGGTAAATCGCGCGGTGAGCAACTCGAAGATCTGCGGCTGCTGCTGGCGCAGTTCGTCCTCATCCAGACCGAACGCTGTGAGCGGCCGCCCGCTGCCCTCCAGAGCGCCAATCTCCGCCTGACAGACCACCGCGTAGAGCGTAACCGGCGCGTCCGGGTCTTCCGACGCCGGCGGCGCGGCCTCGAACGGGTCAAAGTCGTCCGGCGGCGCCACCCCATCCCCATCCGGCAGAGGGCCAACCCGCACAAACGCCCCGAAGGGCGGCGGGTCGGGCACGGGCACGACCTCGTCCGGCCGCGGCACCCGGATCACCTGCGCCATAAACCCGGTGGTCGCCGCCGCGACCACCTCACCGATGGGGGACTCGAATTCGCGTAGCATACACGATTTAGTTCGGTCCCACGCGGGCCGCGTCCTGCACGCGCGGAACTCGCGCCCCCTTCCGTCAGAAGTCGGTTGAGAACGCCAGTTCCCTCTGCGCCTCCAGGGACGCGGCGCGCTCCCGGTAGGCAGCCATCAGAGGCTCATAAACGTCCGACCCCATCACCACCCGCTTCGGTGCCGGGGACTGATCGACCGACTCGATCATCACCCGCGCCATCTTGGCCAGGTCACCTGCGGCGGCCGTATTGGCCTCCCCGGCCCCGCCCCGCCTCGAAAATCGTCGCCTCGATCCCGAACGGCGCGACCTCCTGCGCCACGGACTCTATAAAGCCCTTGATCCCCCATTGGAGGCGACGTAGAGGGAGAGCCCGGGAAAGGCGAGTTGTCCCGCGGCACTGGCCACCTGGAGAATGCGCCCGCCGCCCTGCGCGCGCAGATGCGGCAGGGCCGCCCGGACCACGAAGAGGGAGCCGAGCAGGTTCGTATCGAACTGGTGCCGGATCATCTTCTCCGTGCACTCCTCGGCGGCGCCTGCCAGACTGTACCCCGCATTGTTGACCACCACGTCAATCCGCCCCAGGTCGCCGAACGCCCGATCGACCACGCCCCTTTGTCAAGTAACTAGTTGGTTGCATTTTCACTACCGCGCCCCGAAGCCGTAGAGATAGGGGCCGGGGGGGCGCCTCCGCCTCCCACCCAGCCCGGCAGAGGTAACCCCGTGCCGACCGCCGAACCCTACCGGTGAGATGAAAACCGCCACCCTCAAGCTCGATACAGACTTCCACGTCGGCGATATCGACCCGCGCCTCTTCAGCGGCTTTCTGGAGCACCTGGGGCGCGCCGTCTACGAAGGCGCCTACGACCCGGGCAACCCCCTCAGCGACGAGAACGGGTTCCGCCGGGACGTGCTCGACGCTCTCAAGCCCCTGAAGATGCCGCTCATGCGCTACCCCGGCGGCAACTTCGTCAGCGCCTACGATTGGACCGACGGCATCGGGCCGCGCGAAAGCCGCCCGGTACGCCCCGACTTCGCCTGGAAATCTATCGAAACGAACCAGTTCGGCACCGACGAATTCATGCAGTGGTGCGGCGCGCTTGGCACCGCCCCTATGATGGCGGTGAACCTCGGCACAAAAGGGGCTACCGAGGCCGCCGCCCTGGTGGAGTACTGCAACCTCCCCGCCGGTACCTACTGGGCGGATAAGCGCGTCGCCAACGGGCACAAGGACCCGTACGGCGTCAAGGTATGGTGCCTGGGCAACGAGATGGACGGCCCCTGGCAGGCAGGGCAGGTGCCCGCTGAGGAGTACGCCCGACGCGCCGACCAGGCGGGGAAGATCATGCGTGGCCTGGACCCGAGCATCGAACTCGTGGCCTGCGGGTCGTCCGGGCGGTTCATGGACACCTATCTGGAGTACGACCGCACGGTGCTGGAGTACTGCTGGAACCACATCTCCTACATCTCCGCCCACCGCTACAGCCTGAACCACCGCGACGATACCGACTGGTTCCTGGCGGAGGGTGTGGAGATCGAGCGCATCCTCGACGACTACGCCGGCCTGCTGGACTATGTCCGCGGCCGCAAGCGCAGCGACAAGCGGGTCTACATCTCCTTCGATGAATGGAACGTCTGGTACCGGGCGCGCGGTGAGGACGGCGGCTGGAAGCAGGCGCCGCACCTGCTGGAAGAGGTCTATAACCTCGAAGACGCCCTGGTGTGCGCGCAGTACCTGACCGCATTCCTGCGCCGCGCGGACGTCGTGAAGATCGCCTGCATCGCGCAGGTCGTTAACGTCATCGCGCCGATCCTCACCCGCAAGGACGGCCTGCTGTTCCAGAGCATCTACTACCCCTTCGTAGAGACCGTGCAGCGGGCGCGGGGCCGCTCCCTGCGCCCCGTGCTGCTCAATGCGCCCACGTACGCTGCCGGGGAGCGCGGCGAGGTGCCCGTGCTGGACGCCGCCGCCTCCTACGACGAGACCGACGGCGCGCTCTCACTCTTCCTGGTGAACCGGGGCCGCGCGGACGCCGTAACGCTGACGGTGCGCCTCGGTAACGTCGCGGCGGAGGCGGTCGAGAGCGTTTCCGTGCTCAGCGGCGACGATCCGAAAGCGGCAAATAGCTGGGAGAATCCGGACCTACTGAAGAGCCGCCCGGGTGAAGCGAGCGTCTCCGCAGAGACCGGTGATCTGACGGTGACGGTGCCCGCGCTCGGCTTCGTAGCGCTGACCGCCCGGACGCGCCCACGCGGATGAGCCCCGACTCGCCGCCGCTGCCGGAGGCGTGGCGGCCCGCTCTGGAGGCGATCGCCGCGCTGCCGGAGGGCGGCGCGGCGCTGCTGCTCGCCGCGACCGACCGGGGCAAGACCACGTTCGCGACGCTCGTGGCCCGCGTGCTGGCGGAGAGCGTGGGCCGCGTCGCCGTGGCGGACGCTGACATCGGGCAGAGCGAGATCGGTCCGCCGGGCACGGTCGGGGTAGCATGGGCAGACCCCGCCGCGGTGAAGATGGCGGAGTTGAAGCCCTTCGGGCTGTACTTCGTGGGAGCGCTCGGCGCGCAGGCCCTGCCGCTGGAGCACGCCGTAGCCACCGCCCGCGCGGTGCAGGCCGCGCGCGACGCCGGGGCGCGGCGCATCCTCCTGGACACCACCGGTTTCGTCACCGGCCCCGTCGCGTGCCGTCTCAAGGTGGCTAAGGCGACCCTCTGCCGCCCCGCGCTTGTGATCGCGCTGGAGCGCGACGGGGACGGGCTCGACAACCTGGTGCGCGCAGCCTGCGCTGCGGCGCCTGGCGGTGCGAAAGCCCTCCGGCTGCCCGTCCCCCCCGAGGTTGGGCGCAAGTCCCCCACCCTGCGTGCAACCCGCCGCCTGTCCCGTCTGTCCCGCGCGGTGCTGGACGCCCGCGAGGTCGCCCTGCCGCTCGACTCCGTCGCCACGCTCGGCGCGACACTTGGCACCGGCCGCCCGATCCCGCCCGACCAGGCGCAGTGGGCCGGCACCGCGTTGCGTCTGCCCGTGGTCTATGCAGAAAACGCCGACGGGGTACTGACTCTGTACCTGGATGGCCCCGTGCCGCGTCCCGGGTGGGAGAGCGAGGCGGGCGCGATCACCGCGCACTTCAAAGCGCGCAGCATACGCGCCCTTTCGCTCCCGGCGCACCGGGATGTGCTGCTCGGACTGCACGACGGCGCCGGGAAGCTGCTGGGCCTAGGGCGCTTCCTGCGCCTCGACCCGGAGCGCCTGCACCTTGTGGTCGCCGCCCGGCTCTCTGAGGCGGCGGCAGAGCGGGTGCGCCTTGTCGCCTTCGGCCGCGCCCGTGCCGCCGCGGACGGCGCGCCGGGCCCCGAGGTACGCCCCGGGGAGCTTTAGCCCGTCACAGCCGCCGCCGCCGTAGCGGCGGCACGCCTTTTCTCTCACTCATAGCCTGACAGGAGCATCCCTAATCCTATGTCCCGACCCCGTGTTTCCGTTCGCCCCGCCGCACCCGCTGACGCCGACGCTCTGCTGACTCTCATCGACGCTCTGGCCGACTACGAGAAGCTGGAGCGCCCCGCCCCGGACGCCCGAGAGCGGCTTATTCGCGATGCCTTCTCGGCGTCCCCGCCCCGCTTCACGGTGCTGCTGGCGGAATCCGACGCATCCGCGGACGGCCGCCCGGTCGGCTACGCCATCCTGCTGGAGACGTATTCGTCGTTCCTGGCGAAGCCGACCCTGTACCTGGAAGACCTGTTTGTGCTGCCGGAGGCGCGCGGCATTGGCGCGGGCTCGGCGCTGTTCCGTGCCGCGGCGGAAGAGGCCAACCGGCGTGGGTGTGGACGCATGGAATGGGTATGTCTCGACTGGAACCAACTTGCCATCGACTTTTACGAGCGCCGCGGCGCGCAGCACCTGCGCGACTGGCGGTACTACCGTCTCGACGGCGATGCGCTGGAACGGTTCTCCCCGCGAAGGGAGTAAATAGCAATGGGTACCAAAAATAATGAGCACGCAACCACAAGGACCAGAGACGGAGGCCCGGCGCCCCGAAGCCGACACAGGCGGGGGTGACGCCTGGTCGCTGCGCATAGCCACGATCTCCGGCATTCCGATCCGCCTGCACTTCACGTTTCTGCTGTTGATTATCTGGCTGGCCGCCTCCGGCGTCGGCCGCGGCGGGGCGTTCCCGGTCCTGTTCGTGCTGGCGGTGTTCTTCTGCGTCCTCCTGCACGAACTGGGTCACTCCCTGGTGGCTCAGCGCTACGGCTATGCCGTGCGTGACATCACCCTGTATCCCATCGGAGGGGTCGCCTCGATCGAGCAAACGCCCCGGCCGCGCCACGAACTGCTTATTGCGCTGGCCGGTCCGGCGGTCAATGTCGTCATCGCGGCGCTGATAGCGGGCTATATCGCGCTCATGGAGGGAGCTAGCGGATTCACATCCCGCGTCGATTCCCTGGAGCCGGCCCCTGGCGGGTTCGTGTCGGGCGGCTTCCTCACCATGCTGCTCGGGGTGAACATCGCCCTGGTACTGTTCAACATGATCCCTGCCTTCCCGATGGACGGCGGACGCGTCCTGCGCTCCTGGCTCGCTCTGAACGTCGGCCGGCTGCAGGCCACGCGCGTGGCGGCGTTCATTGGACGTGCCGTCGCGCTCCTCATGGGCGCGGCGGGCCTGGGACTCTTCGGCAACATTGGGCCGAACCCGGTGCTCCTCCTGATCGCCCTGTTCGTCTTCTTCGGCGCGGGCCAGGAGGTCCGGGCGGAGGAGAGCCGCGAGATCGTGGAGAACGCCCCGGTGCGCGATGCGATGGTGCGGGAGTTCACCACGCTGTCGGTCGGGGACACGCTGCGCCGCGCGGCGGAGGTGCTGCTTGCGACCCCGCAGCAGGACTTTCCGGTGCTGCACGGCGACGAGGTGGCCGGTGTGCTTTCCCGTGGCGCGCTGCTGCGGGGTCTCGCCCGCGACGGAGACAGCGCCTATGTGGCCGGGGCTATGGAGCGCGATATCCTGTTCGCCCACCCAGAAGACCCGCTGGAGGAGTACCTGATGCGCCCGGACGGTGTCCAGCGCGCCCCGGTCCTCGTGCGCGACGACACCAACGCGCTCGTCGGGATGCTCACAATCGAGAACCTGATGGAGTACCTGACCCTGCGCCGCATCTACCGCGACCGCGAGGAGCAGGCCACCGGTCGCTGACCGCTCGCGCCGTAGGTTGGTTGGTGCCCTGTTGCCGCCGTGGGGGCGTTGCCGCCGTGGGGGCGTTGCCGCCGGCAACAGCCCTCCCACGGCAACCATGCTCATAGCACACGGAGCGAGGTTGCCCCGTTGCGGCAACGTCGCTATAATGAAGGGGAGGGACGTACGCGTCCCACCGAGCGGGCGTGACGCCTGCCCCGGAGGCTCCATGACCCACCCCTTCTCCCCGCGGCGTGACACGGCGCGGCGGCAGCCGCGCTGGCTGGCCGCCTCCCTTGGCCTCGCGTCCGCAGCCGCCGTCCTTGCGCTGATTCTCCTCGCCGCTACCCAGCAGCCTGCCCGCGCGGGCAAACCACTGCAGCGCTCCCCAAAGCGGATACTCGTTGTGTCCGTGACCAAGGGCTTCCGCCACGACTCCATCCCTACCGGAGAAGAGGTGCTGCAAAAGCTCGCCAGCGAGAGCAAGGGAGCCTTTACCGTGGACTTCGCCCGCACGGACGAGGAGTTGGCGGCGAAGATGAGCCCGGAAGGGCTGAAACCCTACGACGCCGTTTTCTTCAATAATACTACCGGCGACCTCCCCCTGCCCGACCGCGACGCCTTCATCAAGTGGATCGCGGACGGCCACGCCTTTATCGGCGCGCACGCCGCCTCGGACACATACCATGGCTACGCGCCGTATATTCAGATGCTGGGGGGCGAGTTCAAGACGCACGGCCCACAGGTAGAGGTAGAATGCCGTGTGGAGGACCGGAAACACCCAGCCACGAAGTCCTTCCCGGAACCGACCTTCAAGGTATACGACGAGATCTATCAGTTCAAGAACTTCGAGCGCCCGCGGGTCCACGGCCTGCTGACGCTCGATTCCCACCCCAACGATAAAACGCCCGGCGACTACCCCATCGCCTGGTGTCGCCGCGAAGGCAAGGGCCGCGTCTTTTACACGGCGCTTGGCCATCGCAAGGACGTCTGGAACGCCGACTGGTACCAGAAGCATCTGGCGGGCGGCATCCGGTGGGCACTCGGACTGGAGAAGGGCGACGACAAGCCACAGGTGAAGCAGGCAGCTCAACCGGCGTCACCGCCGTAATTGCCGTAGTAGCACGGAAAGCAATAATCGAACATCCATGGGACACACGGACCACAAAGATAAGAACGCCGGAATCAACCGGCGCGAACTCCTCGGGCGCGGCTCTGCGCTCGCCTTCGGCGTCCTGCTCGGCGGCTCGTCCGCCCTGCACGCCGAAGAGATTACCCTGGAGGCGGACCCGCAGCAGGCCCCGGTCGCCGGAGTTAAGGCGGCCGAGAAGGAGGCGCCCAAGCCGCCGGTGAACGTGGCGGTGATTGGCCTCGGGGACCAGGGGCGCGCGATCCTGACCAGCCTCTCCTACGTCAACGGAGCGGTGGTCAAGACGGTCTGCGACCACTACGAGGGCGCCCACAAGCGGGCGCTCGCCATCCACCCGAAGGCTCAGGCGGTCGCGGACTACAAGCAGGTTCTCGCCGATCCGGATGTCAAGGCGGTCTGGGTGGCCACCCCGTCGCATCAGCACAAGCAGATTGTGCTGGACGCCCTGGCGGCGGGCAAGCATGTGTACTGCGAAGCGCCGCTCGCTTCGTCCGTTGAGGACGCGAAGGCGATCGCGCAGGCGGCCAAGGCCGCCGCGCCCAAGGTGATCTTCCACAGTGGCCTGCAGTTCCGCACGAACCCGCAGCACCACCACGTGCGCCGGTTCATCCGCACCGGCGCCCTGGACAAGATCGCCCAGGGTAAGGCCCAGTGGCATAAGAAGACCTCGTGGCGCCGGGCTGCGCCCACGGACGAGCGGCAGGCAGAGCTGAACTGGCGGCTCCGCAAGGAGACCTCTGGTGGCCTGATCGGCGAGATCGGTATCCACCAGATTGACGTCTCCTCCTGGTACCTGGACAAGACCCCCAAAGCGGTCTCTGGCTTCGGCGGCATCGTCGCCTGGCGGGACGGGCGCCAGGTCCCGGACACCGTGCAGTGCGTCGTGGAGTACGATGACGGCGTTCATCTGGTCTACGACGCCACCCTCGCCAACTCGTTCGGCGACGCCTACGAGTTGTTCCAGGGCACCGCAGCGGCGGTGCTGCTGCGCGAAACGCGCGCCTGGATGTTTAAGGAGGCGGACGCCCCTGCGCTTGGGTGGGAGGTGTACGCCTACAAGGAGACCATCGGCGACGACACGGGCATCGCGCTCGTGGCCGACGCCACCAAACTGCTGGCGGAGGGCAAGGAGCCTTCCAAGAACCGGGACGTGGACCCCAAGCGGACGCCCCTGTACTACGCGTGCGATACGTTCCTGGACGCCGTACGCGCCGGCAAGCCGACCGAGTGCGGCCCCGAAGAGGGTTACCGCGCTACGGTGATCGCCTTGAAGGCGAACGAGGCGGTCCTGAGCGGCACAAAGATCGACATCACGCCGGAGATGCTGACGATTTAAATCACGTCAGGCCCTCCCCTCGGCCTGTGGACCCAGGTAGGGGAGGGACCGAACCCCGACGGGGGCTTCCGACCACGTTAAGGAGCATGAGCAGAGCGATGGAGCAGGAACAGGACGAGCAGACGAAGAAGGGCCAGAGCGGCCCCGCCATCGGTGCGTCTTCGCGCCGCGATTTTCTTAAGGCGGCAACGCTCAGCGCCGCCAGCCTCGCGGCAGCCGGGGTGGCCTCTACCGCCGTCCCGACTGAGGCGGAAGCAGCGGAGTTGACCGCAGCCGTCTCGGCCGCGACGATGGGCGCCGCAAAGGCCGCCTTCAAGAACGCCAGCGGCATTCCGGTCCCCGTGGCCGACCCGAACAAGATGGTGTCCGGGCCCTATCCGAAGGCCCCGTACATCAACAAGGGTAACGTCCGCGGCGCCAACGACCGCATCAACGTCGCCTTCGTCGGCACCGGCGGCATGGGCGGCTCGCATGTCCGCCACTTCTCCGACGACCACCAGAACCGCAACATCAAGATCCTCGGCATCTGCGATGTTCACAAGGGCCGGGCGCAGGGCAACGGCCGGTATGCCGTGTCCAAGGGCGCGGCGGACGAGGCCTCTCTGATCGTGGTCCAGGACTACCGCAAGATTCTGGAAAACAAGGACATCGACGCCATCGTGATCGCGACGCCTGAGCACTGGCACGGGCAGATCGCCTGCCACGCGATGGAGGCCGGTAAGCACGTCTACATCCAGAAGCCGATGACCCGCTACCTGGACGAGGCGTTCCAGGTGCACGACACCGCGGTGCGCACCAAGAAGGTGGTGCAGGTCGGCTCGCAGGGCTGCTCCAACGCGATCTACCATGCTGCCGGCAAGGCCATCCGCGAGGGCAAGATCGGCGCCACGGTTATGGGCCAGGGCTCCTACACCCGCAACAGCCCCAACGGTGAGTGGAACTACGGCATCGACGGCGGCCTGAGCCCGGAGAACCTGGACTGGGAGATGTGGCTCGGCTCCGCCCCGTCGCGTCCGTGGGACGCCTCCGCGGGCGGCGCCCGGGACGGCGAGGCCGGCAAGCGCCGCGACCCCAAGGCGCTGTACCACCGCTACCGCAAGTACTGGGACTACAGCGCGGGCATCCTCGGCGACCTGATGCCCCACAAGCTGAACCCGTTCCTGATCGCTTCGGGCAAGCCGGAGTACCCGGTGCGCGTTAGCTGCGTCGGCACCCGCCTCGGCGACGACCGCGATGTCCACGACACCGTACAGGTGACCGCCGTCTTCCCGTCCAACTGGTCCATGCTCTTCGTCGGCTCCACCGTCAATGAGCAGGGCATCCAGGATGTGTTCCGGGGCCACAAGGCGACCATCTACTTCGGCAACGACGTCCAGATCCGGCCGGAGCGCTGGGCGTCCGAGGAGATCGAGGGCGGCCCGGTGCCGCTGGAAGGTCCCACGGGCGAGCCGCACCAGCGCCACGAGATCAACTGGCTGGACGCCATCCGCGCCAACGACCCGATGAAGGCGACCTGCAACTACGACCTGGCGACCAAGGTGCAGACCATCGTCAGCCTGGCGGAGATGTCGGTGCGCCTGAACCGCGCGATGCTCTTCGACGAGAAGACCCGCAAGGTCAGCACCGGCTAATCGCCCGCCTCACCCGCGCTGCCGGGCGCGGCGTCCCGCCCCTCTGGGACGCCGCGCCTTCGGCGCCGCCTTTGTTTGCGCCATGGCATCGTTGCCGTGGCCCGTCGTGCTATCGCCTGCCGCCCCACCCCCGACGGCGGCAGCGACCAATCGACGCCCTCCCCTTTCGACGCTAACCATTGACGACATGCACGCGGCAGTGCAGCCGCCCCACACCACCAACGCCTGTTTATAACGCCGGTTCATCTAGACCCAATGAGGAGGGACTACCCCAGTGACGAAGACGACACGACGCAGGGCGCTTGGGGCGCTGCTGTGCGCCCCGGCACTTGCCGCCGGCCTCCTGCTGGCCGGATGCAATAACAACGCGAACAGCGGCGCCTCCACGGGCGGCGGGTCCTCCAGCGCGAGCGGCGGCGGGTCCGGTCAGAAGATCGTCGTCGCCTGGGCTGAGTGGGACCCCGCCAAGCAGTTGGAGAAGCTCACCGCGGACTTCACCCAGGAGACCGGAATCGAGGTCGAGGTCCAGCAGATCCCCTGGTCCGACTTCGAGAACAAGATCAAGCTCGCCTGGAGCGGCAAGGACAGCGCCTACGACTGCATCGTCGGCGACTCCCAGTGGCTTGGCAAGGCCGCCACCGCCGGCCACTATGTCGAGCTCACCGACTGGGCCAAGACCAACATCCCCGTCGCGGACATCGCTCCGGCCGCGCTCAAGAGCTACGGCGAGTACCCCGCCGGCTCGGGCAAGCTCTGGGCGGTCCCGTTCATGAGCGACGGCATCGCCTTTGCCTACCGCAAGGACCTGTTCGAGGACGCCGCGGAGAAGTCGGCCTTCGAGGCGAAGTACAACCGTCCGCTCGCCCCACCCAAGACCTGGGATGAGTTCGCGCAGGTCGCCGAGTTCTTCACCCGACCGGACAAGAACCTGTATGGCGCCGCCCTCTTCTACTCCAAGGAGTACGACGGCGCGACGATGGGCTTCGACCAGGTTCTCTGGTCCTACGGCGGCAAGCTCAGCGATGGCAAAAAGGCTGAGGGCGTCATCAACTCGCCCGAGGCGGTCAAAGCCCTGGAGTTCTACGCCGGCCTGAAGAAGTTCTGCCCGCCGGGCGCAGAGAACTTCTACTTCTCTCAGAGCCTTGCCGCGTTCCAGGAGGGCAAGGTGGCCATGGCCATGAACTGGGCCGCCTTCTTCCCGGACCTGGTGGACCCCGCCAAGAACAAGTACGCCGACAACACCGGCTACTTTGTGATGCCGACCGGCCCGGCCGGCCGCTTCGTCTCGCTCGGCGGCCAGGGTATCTCCATCTCGGCCTACTCGAAGAACCAGGACGCTGCGAAGAAGTTCATCGAGTGGTTCTCCAAGACCGACACCCAGAAGAAGTGGGCGGCGCTTGGCGGCCTGACTGCGAACACGAAGGTCGCGGCCACGGACGAGTTCAAGAAGGCCCGCCCCTATAACGCGGTCTTCGCGGAAACGGTCCCGCACCTGCAGGACTTCTACAACACGCCCGAGTATTCGGAGCTGCTCACCCCCATGCAGCGCGAGCTGAACGCCGCCTTCGCGGGCACCAAGTCCGCCAAAGAGGCACTGGACGCCATCGCCAAGGAGCAGCAGGCGATTCTCGACAAGTCGTAACGACCGCATCCCTCACCCCTGCCCGCGGAACGAGGGCGGGGGTGAGGACTTCCTCAAAACCATGGCCATAGAAACCAGCAGCACCATGACGCGCGCGACGGCGGCGCCGGACGCCCGGACGGGCGGCGGCAAGGGCACGGGCATGTCGGACCGGGCAGTGGCGAACCTGTTCCTCCTGCCCACCATCCTCCTGCTCGTCGCCATGAACCTGTTCCCGCTGTTCTGGAGCCTCTACCTCTCGTTCACCGAGTACCGGGCAGACGGGAACGCCGCCCCCACCTGGATCGGCAACGCCAACTACGGCGAGATGCTCTCGCGCCCGCTCGTGTGGCAGTCGTTCACCACCACCGCAGGCTTCGTGCTGCTGGCCGTTCTCCTCCAACTCTTCGTCGGGTTCGGGCTTGCGCTCCTGCTCAACCGGCAGTTCCGTCTCAAAGGTATCGTCACCACGCTCTTCCTGCTTCCGATGATGCTCTCGTCGGTCGTGGTCGGCCTGTTCTGGAAGTTCCTGCTGGACACCAACTTTGGCCTCTTCAACTACCTGCTCGGGCAGGTCGGCCTGATGGACCCGAAAAACCCCATCAACTGGATCGACCAGAAGCACGCCCTCTGGGCCGTCGTCCTCGCCGATACCTGGATGTGGGCGCCCTTCATCATGCTCATCGCCCTCGCCGGGCTCCAGAGCGTCCCGCCCACCCTCTACGAGGCTGCCAGCGTCGACCGCGCCTCCGAGTGGTTCCGCTTCCGCTACATCACCCTCCCGGTGATCGCGCCCCTGCTCATGGTCGCGCTGCTGTTCCGCACGCTCGACTCGTTCAAAATGTTCGACCTCGCCTGGATCATGACCGAGTCCGGCTCCACCGTGGAGACCGTCTCGATTCAGGTCTACCGCGAGGCACTGCGCAACTGGAACACCGGCAAGGCGTGCGCCCTCGCCTACATCGTCCTGCTGGTCATCATCGGCCTGACCAACCTGTACCTGCTGCTCATGGCGAAGGTGCGCGGCGAGTCCCATCCGGACGCCACGCCGCTCTTCGCGGGCTTCGCTGACTCTGGTTTCGGCCGTCTCACTCAGCGCGCGGTGCCGTGGGTCCTGGGAGGCTTCCTTGCCGCGGGCGCGTTCGCCGCGGGCGGCGTCTCTCTGCTCCTGGCTGTTGGCCTGATCGGCCTGTTCTGCGCCTCACTCTTCTACGTCCCTGCCCGGGTCCGGAACGTCCTCGCGTACGTCGGCCTGACGCTCGCGCTCGTCGCCTACCTGTTCCCCCTGGCCTGGATTGTGCTTACCTCGCTCAAGCCGTTCAACCTGGTGAACGTCCTCCCGCCCCCCGTGCTCTTCACCCCGACGCTGGAGAACTACGCGGAGCTGGTGAACCCCAGCACTAGCAGCGCCAAGGACTTCCCCGGCCAGCTTCTCGGCAGCCTCGTGGTGGGTGTCGTCTCCACCACGCTTGCGCTCGTGCTCGGGACCATGGCGGCCTACGCCTTCTCGCGCTTCAAGATCAAGGCGAAGAACGACGCCCTGTTCTTCATCCTGTCCACGCGCATGCTGCCGCCGGTCGTCGTGGTCGTGCCCATCTACCTCATGTTCCGCTCGCTCGGCCTGCTGAACACGCACGCCGGCCTCATCCTGCTCTACACCACGGTCAACGTCGCCTTCGCCACCTGGCTTATGAAGGGGTTCACGGACGATGTGCCGCCGGAGTACGAGGAGGCGGCGCTTCTGGACCGCTACACGCGCCTGCAGGCGTTCCGCAAGACCACCCTGCCGCTCATCGTGCCCGGCATGGCCGCGACAGCCGTGTTCTGCTTCCTGACCGCCTGGAACGAGTACGCGTTCGCCTACTTCCTGTCCGGGGCCAAGGCGCTCACCGCCCCGCCGTCCATCACCGCGTCCATCGGGGCCGGGGCTATCGAGTGGAACCGCATCGCCGCCCGCGCGGTCGTCTTCCTCATCCCGGCGGCGGTCTTCACGTTCCTCATGCGCAAGCACCTCTTGCGCGGCATGACCTTCGGCGCCATCAAGGGCCGGTAAATCCAATAAAGTTGTCGCTCTTTACCTGGCCTGAAGACCTTACGCTCCCAGAAGCGTTGCTGCCCGTATCCCTGAACGAAGAGACGGGGTATCGGCTGCGCCGGAAGGGCGTCCTCAGCATGTTCCCGGGCCTGGCTTCGCCGTACGAATGACCGATTTCAGGCAGGGTTTGACGCCCGCCATGTACAATACGTCAAGGGGGCAGGGCGCCCTCAAAGGAGCTTATGGCAAGCGTTCGCGTACGTAAACTCGTCAAGAAGTTCGACCAGACCGTCGCCGTCAACCAGATGGATCTGGAGGTAGAGGACGGCGAGTTCATGGTCTTCCTTGGCCCCTCCGGGTGCGGCAAGACCACCACGCTCCGGTGCATCGCCGGGCTGGAGCTGCCCGACGGCGGCGAGATCCTCATCGACGAGCGGCCGGTCACCAACCTGCCCCCCGCCGACCGGGACATCGCCTTTGTCTTCCAGTCCTTCTCGCTCTATCCGCACATGACCGTGCGCGAGAACCTGGCATTCCCCCTGCGCGCCGTTCGCACCCCGCAGAACGTTATCGATGAGCGCGTGGCCGCCGCCGCCCGCTCCCTGCACATCGAAAAGTTGCTGGACCGGCGCCCCAATAAGCTCTCCGGCGGCGAGATGCAGCGCGTCACCATCGGCCGCGCCATCGTGCGGCGCCCCAAGGTCTTCCTGATGGATGAGCCGCTCTCCGCGCTGGACGCCAAGCTCCGCACCGAGATGCGCGCGGAGATCAAGCGCCTGCAGAGCGACCTTGGCGCCACCACCATCTACGTCACGCACGACCAGTTGGAGGCCATGAGCATGGGCGACAAGATCGCCATTATGTTCGGCGGCCTGCTACAGCAGATCGGCACCCCGACCGAGGTCTACGACAACCCGCGCAACCTCTTTGTGGCCGGGTTCATCGGCTCGCCCGCTATGAACACCCTCCCCTGCCACCGCGCCGGCAACCTGCTCAACATCCTGCCCTCGGCCGACAGCGGCGACGGCAAGGTTGTGGTTCTGCCCGTCGCGCCGGAGGCGGAAGCCCGCTTCGGCAGCGCGCCCGAGGGAAAGGACCTGATCCTCGGTGTCCGCCCCGAGGACATCGCCCTCGCGCGCGAGCCCAAGCCCGACTTCCTGCCTGCGGAGGTGTATATCGTAGAGCCGCTGGGCTCGGAGAAGATCATCTCCCTGCGCATCGGCGGGCACGTCGTCAAGGCGCGCACCCCTCCGACGTTCCCGGCCACCCAGGGCGAGACCCTGTTCGCCCGCATCGATCAGAGCCGCGCGCACCTGTTCGACGCTGCCACGGAGGAGTCCCTGACGTGCCGCTAAGCGACGACGTGCTCTCTCAGTTCGGCCCCGCGGCCGCAGTGCGCGTCCACACCCTCGGCGAAGAGTACCAGCCCCCTGCCACGCTGGTTGCCGACCTTACCGCCCCTCAGGCGCTCGCCGTCCCCCCCGGCTCCCCCTACTCCATCGCGGATGTTCTCGCCCATGTGGTCTTCTGGCAGGAAACGTGGCTGGCGACGATCGAGGAGCGCGCGACTCCGGATACAGGCAAGAGGCAGAACGCGGACTGGCCGGATGTGACGGCGGACGAGTGGTCGCCCCTGTTCGAGCAGTTCCTGAACGGGCTGGAGCGCGCCTGGAGCCTGGCCGACCAATCCGAGGCCGAATTGAGTCGTGTCCTGGACGACGGCAAGACCGTGGGCCAGTTGCTGCTGCACCTGGTCCAGCATAACAACTACCACTTCGGGCAGATCGCCCTCCTACGCCAGATGCAGAACCTGTGGCCACCCGCGGGCAGCGACGACACCTGGGAGGAACCGCTCCATGCTTAGTGGCCGTTTCGCGCAGGGGGCGGAGTTCGCCTCCATCGTCCTTATCCTGCTCGGCATTCTCGCCCTGTGCCAGCCCTTCAGTCAGGCCCTCTTCCGCCACGGCTTCACCGTCCTGCTCCTCGGCTGGATCGGCCTCACCATCTTCTCCCACCGCAAGCCCGTGCGGTAGAGCCGCGCCCGCTGCGTACTGTGAGTGTCAGAAGCACCCTCAGGACACGGCCTGTAAGGGCGTTTTGCTCTCCTGAGGCACCCCTTGCGGCGCAGCCGGCTTCGTAACCAGAAATGGCTTTTCGCAGAACCGATGGAAGACCACGGTAACCCCCAGAGACACTGCCACCCCGACAAGAAACAGGGGGAACATCCAAGCAGGTTGGGCGTACGGCTTACAGAAGCGGGCAACCAGGAGAAGCACCGGCATATGAGTGAGGTACAGGCTATAGGAGATAGCCCCCAGCCACGTCACCCCCGGCGACTCCAGGAATCGCAATGCCCAGTGCTTGGTATCCCCCTCCTGGCGGGTCTTCGTAAGATACACTAGCAGTCCCAGGGTAGCCAGACCGATGAACAGGTCCATCGGATAAGACCCGCCCCAGGTGTCGAGGAGCACGTACTTGGCCACAGGGTGAGCCTTCCAAGATGCGCGCTGACCTAGTTGCAAAAACGCCTGCGCCAGAAAACCAATGATCGCAACCGCGAGATACAGGCTCTTGTTAAGCGTGGCTTGAGATGGCCCCATATTAATGGCTGCTGCTACCACCCCGGTCGCAAACATGGCTACGTAGATAACGCCGGGATCGTAGGGCAATAGCCGCTGTGCCAGCACCCCCAGAACAAACGGAATGATTAGCGTGCCCACGTTGCCGAACCGGCGCCAGATGGGAAGCAAAACCAAAGGAAAGATGAAGTAAATCTGCCACTCTACCGCGATGCTCCAGAATGCCTTATTAATCTGTCCATTCCAGTCCGGCCGGAAATTGTGGAAGAGCAGGATGTGAGAAATATAGTCCATCGCATCCGGGATGGCGCGCCACTTTGAAATCCACAACATCCCCGGAACAGATACTCCGGGTACCATTCGTACCAGCGAGGCAAAAAGCAGAGCGAAGAAGTAGGCAGGCAGAATACGCCGAGCCCTGCGACCGATGTACGACCAGAACCCTCCGGGCAGTTTGCCTCTTCCCTCAGGTGTGGTGGCGGTTCGCGAGGTAAGTACCGGCAACATGAGACAGTAGCCGGAAAGCGCGATAAACACACATACCGCGACATGGCCATAGTGGAGTAGTGTCCGCAGCACGAACAGCAATAGCGTTTCCGCAGTACCTCCCAGCCTTTTGCCATCGTCCATAAGGAACACGATCATGGCACAAGCATGGCAAAAGAGGACCACAAGAGAAGCTAAGCCACGGATACCGTCCAGGTACTCCAGACGCATCCGAGGCTTTACTACCGATACGGGGGCGGAATTCATTGCTGATGTACTCACACTTACATCCTATAACAAGATGTCTGCTTCTTTACGGGTCCGGAACAGCCTTCAGAAGCAGAACAGAGTGCAGGCCAGTTAACCTGGGTCAGATAGCACACTTGGCCTTTTATCCCAGGGCCTCAGCAGTGGTCGGCACCGCAACAGCCTGGAGAAGACCCGCTCCACCACTACGCATGTTCCCACTTGTGAACCCAACACAGGGCCGTGTACTACTTCTTGGCAGGCACACTTAGGTGACCGCCCTCGGCAGCGTGGCACACGCGGGTGTCTCCTTTTCGCCTGTGATACGTACTCCTGTCCCTGCCCATCCACGCCCCCTACTCCTCATACTCGATGAGCCGTAGCGCCCACAGTTCGAGAAGAGCTTATGGGTCTATGGTCGGTTGTCAGAGAGTTTTGTTATAGGAGGTAAAAATGGCTCTTCGGATAGTAAGCAAACGCGCTCGGCGCTGTCCCTCGTCGAGAATCGCTGCAAAGCCTAGTGTGTGGTTGAGAGCGAACGGCGCTGCAGTAACCTTCCAACCTTGAACCGCATCCACAAACGCAGAGCAGCGAACCGATCGCCCAGTAACAGAAGGCGTTCAATCGCCGCGCTAGGATCCTCTGCCAGATTTGTAGGCATCGAATTTGCCCAGGGATCGCCACTAGCGACGGCACGATCCAGCAGGTCAAAGTTGACTTCGCTTGTGGACCTCAGATGATCCACCATCTTATGAAGGACTGTCCCGCGCTGCGCGTTCACTCCCGCAAAGTGCCAGACATGTGCCTCTCGGACAATCTGGCGTCGCGCAGCAATATTCTCCCGAACCCCCATTAGGGGCAGTTCTAACGGCATACCTACCAGAAGATTGTAGCCGGGCGATAAAACCTCAACAGGCGCGTTTACCTCCAGGAGGGCGCTCAACATAGCCGTCTGATCGGTATGTGTGCCCGTC
>CALEKU010000015.1 GCA_937902745.1 uncultured Armatimonadota bacterium | reverse complement strand
GCCACTCCGGGGCCGCAGGAGGAACGTCGCCGCGGGGATAAGTCTAACGGCAGGTTGTTCCCACGCGCCCCGTGCGGGGCGACGGAAAGGTTCCACGGATGCCACTCAAGATAGCGATGATCGGCGCCGGCTCCATCGGCTTCACGCGCCGCCTGATGGGCGACCTGCTGACGGTGCCTGAGTTCGCCGACACGACCTTTGCCTTCACCGACATCAACGCCCACAACCTGGACATGGTCACGCAGCTCGCCCGGCGCGACATTGCGGCAAACGGTCTGCCTGCGACGGTGGAGGCGACCACGGACCGGCGCGCCGCCATCGCGGACGCGGACTACGTCCTGTGCATGATCCGGCAGGGGGGCCTGGAGGCGTTTCAGACCGATATCGACATCCCGCTAAAGTACGGCATCGACCAGTGCGTGGGCGACACCATCTGCGCGGGCGGCATTATGTACGCCCAACGCGGAATCGCGGCGATCCTCGACTTCTGCAAGGATATCCGGGAGGTCGCCAAGCCCGGCGCGCTGTTCCTGAACTACTCCAACCCGATGGCCATGCTCACCTGGGCGGCGAACCAGTACGGGGGCGTGAAGACTGTGGGGCTGTGCCATGGGGTACAGGGTGCGCAGCACCAGATCGCCTCCTGCGTCCAGCACTGGGCCCGGCGCGAGGGTCTGATCGGACCGGACGAGAAGGTCAGCCGCAAGGACATCGACTTCGTGTTTGCCGGCATCAACCACCAGACCTGGTGCACCCGCGCCGTGTGGCGCGGCATCGACCTGATTCCGAAGCTCTACGACCTGTTCGCGGCGCACCCGGAGTTTCCCCGGACCGAGAAGGTCCGCATCGATGTGCTCAAGCGCTTCGGCTACTACTCTACCGAGAGCAACGGGCATCTGTCGGAGTACCTGCCGTGGTACCGCAAGCGCCTGAACGAGATCGAGAAGTGGATTGACCTCTCCTCCTGGATCAACGGCGAGACGGGCGGCTACCTGCGCGTCTGCACCGAGGGGCGCAACTGGTTCGAGACTGACTTCCCGAACTGGATGGCGCAGGACCCGCCGAAGTTCGTCCCCGAAAAGCGCTCCGAAGAGCACGGGTCCTACATCATCGAAGGGCTGGAGACCGGGCGCATCTACCGCGGGCACTTCAACGTGGTCAATGAGAACATCATCACGAACCTGCCCAACGGTTGCATCATCGAGGTGCCTGGCTATGTGGACCGTAACGGCATCAACATCCCCGTGGTGGGCGACCTGCCGCTTGGCTGCGCCGCGACCTGCTCGGCCTCGGTACGCGTACAGCAGATGGGCATGGAGGCCGCGGTGAGCGGAGATGTGGATCTGCTGAAACTCGCCATGCTCCACGACCCGCTGGTCGGCGCGGTCTGCGACCCGGAAGAGGTGTGGCAGATGACCGATGAGATGCTGGTCGCCCAGGCGGAGTGGCTGCCTCAGTACCGGGCGAACGGCGCGGTGGACGCCGCGAAGGCGCGCCTGGCCGCGCACGAGGCGAACGGGACGCGCGTCAAGACGATGGACGGCTTCCAGGGGAGCGCCCGCCTGCACACCAAGACCGTGGAGGAGATGGCGGCGGCAAAGGAGGAGGCGCGTCGCAACGCCCAGGCAGCTGACAAAGGAAAAATGACCGCGAACGCCTGACCCGGCGGGCGTACCTCACGCGCGGGCGCGCTCCGGCGCGCCCGGTCCCGGGAGCGAAGAATAAGGGTATGGACCGTCTCCTTAGCCCCGCCACGCGTCGACAGCGCGGGGCAGCTGGGCCAAAGTTGTGGAAGCGGCAGGACACAAAAAAAAACGGGGGGGATGGAGTTCGACATCCAGGCGCACCTGCCCCCTGGGGCGAACTCGTTACAACATCACCATGCACTACGACGGCTACGACGTGTGTAGACTATTATAGTGCCCCCATTGGAATGTAGACCAGGGATAAGACATTCAGGTACCCTCAAGCAGCGAGGAGGTTCCGAATGCGGTTCCTGAAGAGGCTAAAGCCCGGCGGTGGGCGGCCAAGCGCCGCTCCGCTCTGCTTCTCTCCATCCTGCGGGGCGAGACGAGTGCCCAGGAGGCGGCGCGCCAGCAGGGCTTGACCGGCGCAGAGGAAAGAACGCTTTCTTTCCGGCGCGGAGAACACACTCAGGTCCAAGCCCCTGGACGAAGAGGCGCATAGAGAAGCCGAGGTCAAGCGCCTGAAGCAGAAGGTCGGCGAACTCGGACACGGCGGAGCCGTGCCTGCCGTCATGGTTCTGGACATCCTCAAGAAGGCGGCGCGTCCGTACCAGCCACCCCCTTCCCAAGGACGAAACTGCGTTTCGTCGTGGCGGCAGACACAAGACGAGTGAGCGAGGCTCTGCCCTCCGTCTCGCTCCGGCGCGTCTGTCGCGTGCTGGGAGTGGTGCGCTCGGGGCTTTACGCGGCTCCACCCGGGGCGCGGTCCCGGTCGGTGCGGGATCGGGGCTCGGAGGCCGTTCTGGTCGCCCGCCTGCGGGAGTTGGCGCGCCTGAACCCGACGTTCGGCTACCGCCAACTCTGGGCGCTGCTGCGCCACGGCGACGGCCTGCGCGTTAACCACAAGAAGATCCACCGGCTGGTCAAGCAACTCGAACTTCAGGTCCGGCGGCGTCAGGTAACGCCCCGCCCGCGCGTGAAGAAAGCCAAGAGCCGGACCGCGAGGAGCAACGAGCGATGGGCGATGGGCGATGGACGTCACCCATATCTACTGCGGCAGAGACGGCTGGGGGCATCTGACGGCCGTCATTGACTGCCACGGTCGGCAGATCGTCGGCTTCGAGTTCGCCTTGCGCGGGCGGGCGAAGGAAGCGGAACGGGCGTTAGAAGCGGCCTGCCTGGAGCGGTTCGGCACGTTCCGGCCAGAGGGAGAGACGCCGGTCATCCGCAGCGACAACGGCCTGATCTTCACCAGCCGAAGGTTCCGGGCGGCGTGTCGGTTCTATCGGCTCAAGCAGGAGTTCATCACGCCCTACACGCCCGAGCAGAACGGGCTGGTCGCGCGCTTCTTCCGAAGCCTGAAGGAAGAGTGCGTCTGGCAGTACAATTTCAAGAGTTTCGAAGAGGCGAAACGGGAGATCGCGCGCTGGATCGCGTGGTACAACCAGGGGCACCCCCACCAGGCGCCCGGCTACCTTTCACCGGTCCAGTTTCGTTGTCAGGTGTGAAGATTGGCGGGATCCTTCTCGCAGTACAATGGTGGCAGTCCTTTCCTGCCACCGGAAGGAACCTGACCAATGCCGAAGAGGAACCGATCCGCGGCCAAACCTGCCGACAAGACTGCCGATAAGCCCGAACGCGTCTACAAAGCCGACCGGACCGAAGCACCGGCCCCGGAACACGTCCTGCGCGCTCGGCTGTCCTGGGTGCGGATGTACCAGGAAACCGGTGACGCTGGCTTGACGTGCCGCCGTTGCGGCATCTCGTACCCCACGCTCCGCAAATGGCGGCTGCGGTACCTGGAGGCGGGCGAGGCGGGACTGCGCTCCCGGAGCCGCCGACCGCACAAATTGCCACCTCCCAAGGTCACGCAGGCGCACGAGGAACTGATCCTCAAACTGCGCCGGGAGCGTCGGATCGGCCCGAAGCGAATCCAGTACGAGCTGAACCGCCTGCACGGCATCCACTTCTCCACCGGGACGATCTGGAGAGTGCTGCACAAGTATAAGGTGCCTTCCCTGCGCCGCCAATCTCGCAGCCGCCGATCCAAGCGCTACAGCCGCCCCGTGCCCGGCGACCGCGTTCAGATCGACAGTTGCAAGGTCGGTCCTGGCCTTTACCAATTCACCGCTGTCGATGACTGCACCCGGTGGCGCGTCCTGGGCCTGTACCCCGCCCGCACCGAGAAGAGTGCCCTGCACTTCCTCAAGGAGAGGGTGCTGGCCGAGTTCCCGTTCCCGATCCAGCGCATCCAGACGGATCGCGGCGGCGAGTTCTTCGGCCTTCGCTTCCAGATCGCCCTCAAGGAGCTGAAGATCAAGTTCCGCCCGATCCGCCCGCGTTCGCCCCACCTCAACGGCAAAGTCGAGCGCTCGCAACTGACGGACAAGGTCGAGTTCTGGCCGACGGTGGAGCTGACGGACCCCGACCTGGCGCAGAAGCAGTCAGAGTGGCAGGCGTTCTACAACGAGAGGCGCCCGCACACGAGCCTGGGCTACCGACCTCCGTCCGCGCGCCTCACCGAACTGAGCGACCTCATCCCGACCTGGGAGCAGGTGCGTCAGCTCTACGACGAGGACACCGAACCGTTCCGGGAGCGCGACTCCTACTGGGACATCGACCTGAAGGATCTCAAAAACAGCGTCCAACGGAGCCGCTAATCTTCACACATCATTTACCAAAGCAAGTGCAAGACAAGAAGGCAAAGAATACACACAATTGGG
>CALEKU010000014.1 GCA_937902745.1 uncultured Armatimonadota bacterium | reverse complement strand
GTGACGGACCTGTCAGAGCTTCTTCCGGACGAGGTTGGCGCCCTGCTGGACAAAGCGGGCGTCGCTGTGCGTTTGAAGAAGGCTGACGGTACCGCAGAGAGAACCGTAACGCTGTGACCGTAACGCTGTGAAAGCCGCCGCAACTCCGAGTGCGTCTCCGAGTGGTGGGCGGGATGCTGTCAAACCGAGGATCGTTCAAGAAGGCAAGGTCAATACGCGATCCGGCATGACGATAGGCCGCACGGACGACCGGTTTCGTGTGACGGAACGGCGCCAGGGGAATGTCCGCATCGACAGCGGGCGGATCGGATGGAGCAGTGTGCCCTCCGAAGCGTGTACCTGTCCCCCGGGCGCAACAACGTCGTGATCGAGAAGCACATCGACTCCACCGACTCCACGCCCAATGTGATGAATGTGTATCGCCGGCGCGGCAACCGGGCGCGCATGCTCCAGATGGAGGGCCGGCGCTTCGACGAGTACTGTGTACGGGCCTACAGCCGGGAGCGCCGCATCCCCCTGCACTCCGTGACGGGCGGAGAGCGCGAGGCGTTCCTCATGGCCTGGAAGACTCTTCTTCAGGATGTCGTCCCGGGAACACCACCTGAGGAATGCCTTGGCGCAGACGCAGTCGTGGCGGATGGTGAGCGGCCTGCGGCCCGACTTCGCGCGCTCCACAAGGTAGCGGTCCATGTGGCGCTTGCCGAAGCCCTGCAGCGGGATCTGCTGCCCTTCGGCCCAGCGGGCGAGCAGCCCGAGCTGGACGGAATAATAGCGGACGGTTTTTTCGGCGCGGGTGGCCTTGAGGTGCAGGAGGAAGTCCCGAAGGGCCTCCTCCCAGGTGGAAACGGTCAAAGCGGTAATCATCTGTGCCCGTCACTCTTCCCTGTTGGGCCGGGTGTGACCCGGATCTGTCAACAGCGGCAGCAACGGTGATTAACGGATAAGAACGAGGGGTAAACAGGGGGGAAGCCGACGACCGGATTCGAACCGGTGACCTGCTGTTTACGAAACGCATGTTTGCCCCTCATCCGGGCCTAACCTGGAGGCAATACAGTGTACCCGGATTCGGCGAGCGGAGACCGGCTGTTACGAAAAAATTAGGTGAAGTGAGTGGTGAAATGGGCGGTGAAACACCGTGAAGCAGGAAGTGATACCGGGTTCACCGAAGTCCCAGGCAGGAGAGCATACTTTTCGGGGCTTACTTTCCGTCCTCGCGGGTTTCCCCGCTTCGGAGTGTCCCGAGCAAAGGGGAGGCCATGAATAGCTTTCACGTCGGGAACGCCGTTCCCATCGGGTCGTTTTACGCAGAAGTGCCGGATGACACGTTCACATATGACCCGGAATTGCGCAAGGAGCTGGTCTCCAATCCTATCCTGAAGAGGATTCCCAGTCACGCGGACGATCCACTATGCCAAAAACACGTCCTGGAGGCCGTGAGGGGATCTGTCCCCGGATTCAGCGGCGGCAGGCGGAAGCGGAGTGGCGACGCCGGCGCCGAGGCAAAGGTCGTCAAGGTCACCGACGACGACCTGGCGCACCACAGCCTGGTCGTGGGTACCACCGGTTCCGGCAAGAGCCGCCTGGCCTTCCACCTGGCGCGGCAGCAGATGGCAGCCGGGCACTCGCTGGTCTGCCTGGACCCCAAATGGAAAAGCATCCGCCGCCTCGCCGACTGCGCCGAACAGGCGGGACTGCGCCCTGACCAGGTAGTGATCCTGGACCCCACCGGAAAGGTGGTCCCCGGCGGCGGCAAGAGCGCCCCGGGCTGGAACGTCCTGGACCTCGGGGCGGGGGCGCGCAACGCCGCCGAGACCATGGCCTCGATCATCGCCGAGGCGACCGAGTGGACCGACCGCATGGACGAGGCGCTGACCCACGGGTTGGTACTACTCGGGAGCCACGGCCTGTCCCTCTACGAGCTGGAGCCCCTGCTGACCGACCGGGAGTACCGGGACGGGCTCTGCGCCGCCCTGCCGCCCGGCGAGCCCCAGGACTGGATGGCCTTCCGCCAGGCCGCCAAGTTCTTCCGGTCGTTCGGGCGCGGGGGAGGCGCCGACGCCACTGCGGGGGCCGTCCTGAACCGCCTCAGCCCCCTGCTGCGCTCCGACTTCCTGGCCTCCATGTTCTCGGCGCGGGAGAACGGCCTGGACCTGGCCTCGCTCTGGCAGGAGCAGAGGGTGGTCCTGGTCTGCCTGGACGAGGAAGCGCTGGGGAAGGCGGGGGCGCGCCTCCTGGGCGGCCTGATCGCCCACCAGCTGCGCCTCGCCTCCCGGCGGCACGCCCACCCGAAGAAGGCGGTGGTCCTGTACCTGGACGAAATCGGCGTGTCCCAGAAGTTCGTCGGCAGCGCCCTGTCCGAGATCGCCTTCCTGGCCCGCGAGAGCCGCCTGCGCCTGGTGGTCGCCTGCCAGTACCTGAACCAGATGCCCCCCTTCCTGCGGGAGGCGCTGCTGACGCAGTGCCGCGTCAAGGCGCTGTTCCGGCTCGGGAAGGACGACGCGGCGGAGATGGCAGGGTGGCTCGCCGGCACTTCAGGGAAAGCCGTCCTCGCCACGCGGCGGGACGTTACCGTGTCCATGAGGAAGAATGCGACGGTCATCGGCTCCTGTCCCCTCTGCTGGTCGGACGGAACCCCTTTGCGCCTGGTGTGTAGGGGGCTCGTCCAGCCTAACTACCACCACCCTCATACCTGGACGAACGGACGCTGGGGCCAGATCAGGGACGGGGAACGGCTGGAAGACTTCTGGGTGAGGAACGGGTTCCAGTTCAGGCGCTCCTGGCACACGGTCCCGGGATTTCCTCCGATCCCCGCGGGGGAAACCGACTACACCGTGAGCGCGTGCCTCCCGTGGCTGGAGAAGCACCTGGAGCCGCATCGGCCGGGATTGCGCCTCTGCTTCCGGCAGACCTCCTGGGCGACGTTCGGCGGCGCCCAGGTCCTCACCGGCGACCTCAGGTGGCTCTCCGAAGCGCCGCACGCGAAATTCATAGGCCTGGAATACGAGCAGGAGCACAACGGAAGGATAGGCAGGCACGACGATTACCTGAGATGGAAGGACGTCCTCGGCCACGAGGTATGGTCCGACCTGGCGATCATATTCTGGTTCCCGTCGCTCTCATTCACGACCAGGGAGGAGAGCGTCAGGGTCTCGCCCGCCGCCGCCGACTGGCAGGGGCTACTGGTCGGCGGCCTCGAGAGGCAGTACGCCGTCCTCCAGGTTGGAACCGGGCAGCCGCAGCCGGTACGGGTAGCGGACGTGGAGATGGCCGACGTCCCTGACGACGCCCCACCCACGGCCTTTGCCGGCGCTTCGGCCGCCGCGAACCTCCGTAGCTTCCGGGAGGCGATGGCGGCGGTCATGGCCCGAGACGAGGAAATCGAGCGTGTCGCCGGGCGCCTCAAGGAACGGGACGCCCCGGGCCCGGAAGCGCCGGAATCCCCTTCCCCCGCGCCGGAGCCGCCGGCCGACGATGGCAGCTTCTGAGCGCCGCCCCCGCTACGCCGCCACGGGCCGGGGGCGGGCCGTCACGCCGCTGAAGCTCGCCGTGCTGCGGGAGGTGTCCGCCTGCGGCATCCTCACCACCCGCCAGGCGGTGCGCCTCACGGGGCTCTCCTACCGGGCCGCGAACCAGCACCTGCGGGACCTGTTCGACGCCGGGCTCCTGGAAAAGGTCGCCGTGCCCAGGGCCGCCCTGGAGCCGCCGGAGAGGCAGCGGGACCCCTCCATCGTGCACGGCTCCGCCCAGGACGTGTACAAGGCCAGCCGGGAGGGGCGGCGCACCCTCTTCCGCCTGGACATGATCGGCGAGGCGGAGCGGGACCGGCGGCTCCCCGAGTGGGACGCGGCCAATTTCACGTTCCTGCGCCACGAGCTCATGGTGCGTGACATGCGGGCATTCCTGGCGGCGTCTGCCCGGTCGCTCCGCCATTCCATGGAGGCGTGGAAGGACGGGCCGCAGGCGGCGGCCGGGAGCGTGGAGCCGGACGCCTGGTTCGCTTACCGGCTGTCGGAATCGGCCGTGATGGTGGGCCTGGTGGAGAGCGACCGGGGAACCGAGGGCCGCGAAAAATGGGAGGCGAAGTTCGCCCAGTACGGGGCGCTGTTCACGGGCGGGGCGCTCCGGGAAGCGATCGGCTACGCCCGCGGGCGCTGCCTCGCCGTGACGTGGGACCCGGCCCGGCGGGACCGGCTGGCGCAGTGGGCGGAAGGCTCTCCCGTGTCCGGGCGGTTCCTGGCCGCCTGCCGGGAGGACCTCGAGCGGGCGGACGTGACAAGCCCGGTGTGGCGCGTCCCCGGCGTGGCGGACCTGCAAGGCGCACTCCCCGGGCAATAGAAAGCCGCCGCCCGTGATGTGGGCGGCGGCGGATCGTTGAAGTCCGGTGCGAGACCGGGGGCGGATCAGCCGACGCGAGCCGGCTCTATTTTCTGGCCCACCAGGGCCTCGACCTCCTGGCGCGTTACGGGTTCCCACCGCGCGGTACTGAAGGCCGCGTGGTCCCCATCCCAGAGAAAGCGCACCCTGCTGAAGTATTCCTCTTCCAGGTGGCGTGCCTTCGGGTGGAGCTTGTGCCGGGGGTTGTGCTGGATCCAGTCATCCCTTGTTCCGGCGGGGTTCCGTCCGGGAGCAGGGGCTTGACGACCTTCTGCCACACGTCGGACGCCACCTCCTCGGCGAAGTGGACGATCTGCGGGACGCCTTGGCCCCACAGGATGCCAGCGACGGCGACGAGCGGGCCGGAGTCAGGGCGGAACACCTGGAGCCGGCAGGCCCCCGTCTGGGTGCAGGCGAGCGTGAACTCGTGGGTGGTGTCCAGGACCTTTTCCATGGCGATGCCTCCTCAAGGAGTGCTGGCGAGCCGGGAAAAGGACCGCGGGGGCGGGACCGATGACTGCGGCCCGCCGCGCCCGCAGTAGAGCCAGAAAACGGCGGCCCTGTCAAGGGGGTCGGGCTGATTTTCAGGCGGGGCGCGAAAGGAGCGGCAGCAGGGCGACGAGCCCCATCAGGGCGAGGACGGCGAGGAACAGGTCCTCCCACGGCCCGCCGGTGGCGGCGCGCAGCCGCTTCGGCAGCGCCCAGAGGGGGCGGGGGTCGGGCCACAGCAGCGGCACGCCGGAGACGGTGCAGGCGTCCAGCAGGAGGTGGCTCGCGTAGCCGAGCAGCAGCGCCAGCGCCGCGGGCCACCCCAGCCAGAAGGCGGCGGGCAGGCCCAGCAGGACCGCGGCGACGCCGAGCCCGAGCAGCGAGTGCAGGGGCCTGCGGTGCCCCAGGAGCGGGGAGAGGAGCGAGGCCACCGGATCGAACGGGCGGTAGGCCGGGGTGAGGGTGCGGCCCCGCTTGCCCGTGCGGCGGTAGCCGACCTTCCAGTTCTTCAGCAGCGACTGCGGCGCGTCCAGGTCCGGCAGGAGCGCGCCCAGGCACGCCGCCAGGGCGGCCGCCCCCAGTGCCTCCGGTGTGAGCGGGGCATCGGGGAACAGGGCCGGGTAGGCGAGCGTCAGGGGCAGCAGGCTGGCGACGCCGCCCGCGAGGTGGGTGAGGCCGGTCATGGGGGACCTGTGTGAGGATGTGAGGGGAAAGGCACGGGCGAGTGCGTGCTGCACTCGAGTGCGTGCTTGCGCTGGCATGGTAGCACGTCTCGCGGCCACACGATAGGGAAAGTCGTCCCCGTCACGTCGGCCGCGGCCCCTGCAAGTACGGGCCACAAATGAGAAAGGGGCGGGATTACTCCCGCTCCTCCTCGATGGTGACCGTCGTCCCGTAGCCGTCGAGCCCGGCCTCCAGGGCCCCGGCGATCGCCTGCGCCTGCCCCTCTGTCGCACAGCGGACGGCGAAGACCTCGTCCAGGTCCGGGTAGTCCGGGCTGCTGACCCGGAACGTCCAGGTCTTCCACTCGCGGGGGGGCGCTCATCGCCCCGCCCCTTCCCTTACCTCTCGCCTCGTGCGCCTCTTGTGAGCGACCTTAAGCCTCACCCAGGCCCGGCGCGCCTCCCTGAGCGCGTCCGATTCGTAAACGATCAGGCACGCCAGGAACGCCGCCAGTCCGACCAGGAAGCCCCATAGCCTCTCCGTCATAAGCGTCAGTTAGTGATAGACGCTTGCTTTACGGGGGAAGCGGGCGGGCGGGTTCCCAACATCGGGGGAGGGAGGGGGCGTTCAGCCCCGCTCCTCCTGGACGATGACGCGGTAGTCGGAGCCGACGGCATCCGCCAGCGCCTGGACCAGGAACTTCAGGCGGCGAGGCCTACGGCACGTCACCCGGAAGTCCGGCTCGCCGGCGACCAGCGGCTTGTCGCTGACCCATATCATCCACGCCCGCGCCCGGCGGAGGTGGGCTTCCGCCCGCTCCCCCGTCTCGCCACTAACACTCCGCTTGTTCAGGTTGTCCTGTTCCATGTGGAACCGTTACTGGTAGACGGTTCCTGCTACGCAAGCGGGCGGGCGGAAAGTTCCGGCGCCGGGGGCTCGGCGGCGTAGACCTCCTCCAGCTCGCGCACGCCCCCGAAGGAGATGCGGTCGATCGCCCGCCCCTCCAGCCCCAGCATCAGGGCCGGGGTGAGCACGAACTCCCCCCAGCGGTCGTTCACCGCGTCCGACGCGTCCGCCAGGCGCCTCATCGCCTCGGCCTCGGTGTCGAAGAGCGGCAGCTGCTCCCGGTGCGTCCGGACCAGCTCGTAGCAGGTCACCGATAGCTTCGCCACCGGCCTGCCTGCCGGGCGGCGGTTGAACAGCAGCGTCGCTCGCTTGTGGACGTCCGGGGTGGCGTACGCCGGCTCGCCTTGCACCCGCCCGACGTGCCAGTGCGTGCCGTCCGCGAAGACGCAGGCCACGTGCACGCCCCGGCAGGCCCAGCCCGCCGCCCGCATGCGCCGCGCCGCCTTCTCGCACAGCTTCATCAGCAGCCCCGAGAGCTCCCGCGGGTCGGAACTCGCCCCGCCCAGCGAGTAGTTCTGCCCGTAGCTGCGCCGGGCGAAGACCACCGCGTCCGTCTCCCAGCCCCGAAGCCGCAGGTACCACTGCTGCCCGGCGATGGAGCGAAACACCCGCTTGTGGAGCGTGGCCTGGTCGGCGGCCAGGAACTCTAAGGGGGTGAAGATGCCGGCGGCGTGGAGCCGCGCCTCGAAGCGCACGTTGATGCCCGGCAGGTCGGTCAGGGAAAGCCTGGCGTAGGTCGCCTTCAGGTTGGCGTGGCCCAGCGTCACCAGCCCGTCCGGCTTCTGGAGCCCGGCGGCGAGCTTGGCGAGGAAGCGGTTGGTGCCGATGCCGACGCTGCAGCGCATCCAGCTGCCGACGTCCGCCCGGACCCGCCCCTTGATCTCCCGCGCCACCTCCTCCAGGCCGCGCTTCAGGGCGGGCGTTCCCGCGAAGTCGATCACCGCCTCGTCGATGCTCTTCGGCTCCACGTCCGGGGAGTAGTCCCGGAAGATGCGCCGCAGCGCCAGGTGCGCGGCGCGGTACTTGGGCGGGTCCGGCGGCAGGACCACCAGGGCCGGGCACAGGAGCTTCCCCTCGCGCACCGCCATCCCGACCCGGACGCCCTCCTGCTTGGCCTCCACCGAGGGCGAGACGATGCAGCCGCCGGGGCTGGTGTAGGCGGCGACCGCCACGGGCTTTCCCCGCAGCAGGGGGTTGGCCTGCTGCTCGACGCTGGCGAAGCAGGAATTGAGGTCCACGTGCATGAGCGCCGGGGCGTTGCGGTTCAGGCCCAGCCCGGGGAGCGCCGGGACCGGCCCGGGGGCGTCAGTCCGGGAGGCCATCGCTCACCTCGGTCAGGGTCCAGTGCAGGGTCTCCGCGTCCAGGTCCAGGCGGAAGAACGTGCCGCCGGCGGTGACGGAGAAGACGTGGTGCAGGGCGCGCCCCTCGCGCACCGGGTGGTGGAAGCCGACCTCGTCCACGGTGTACTCCCTCCCGTTCCAGCGCAGGCGGGCGGGCAGGGCCTTGCCGCGGGCGCGGTCGTAGACGAGGACGACGCTCACCTTTTCCTGGACGGATTCGCGCATGGCGGGAGGGGTTAGGGGTCAGGCGGGGCCTCACGGGGCGGGCCGCCCCGGCGGGCGCGCTTCATGAGGGTTTCATTATTACCGAATGAAAACCGAACACGCAATGCCCCGGCTCACGGAACGGGGCCGCGCACGCGCCGTTCATGATTCCGTCATGCGGCCGTCACCGTTCCGCCATGTCCGCCTGCTACGCTTCCGGCATGGACCACAACACCCCCAACCCCAAGGTGCCCTGCCCCAGGGCGCCCCACCCCGAGGAGAGCGGCTGGACGTACGCGGCGGTGTGCGAGGCGCTGGACAGGCTCGTGGAATCTGGTTTGATAGCGAGAGTCGGGGAGGACGGCTTCGTCTTCCCGCCCCCGGAGATCCGGAGGGAGGGCCCGCCCCGCAACCACCCGTAACCATACGTAACCTGCCTGCCATGTGCGGACGCTATACCCTCATCCAGACCGGCGACCTCGGGGAGCGCTTCGGCGCTCCGGAGGTGCCGGACGGGCTGCGGCCCAGCTTCAACGCGGCGCCCGGCCAGGACCTGCCGGTCGTCACGGGGGGCGGCCCCCACAAAGTGGAGGTGATGCGCTGGGGGCTGGTGCCGTCCTGGGCGAAGGACCCGAGGATCGGCTACAAGATGATCAACGCGCGGGCGGAGACGGCCGCCGAGAAGCCCTCCTTCCGCGCCTCCTTCAAGTCCCGGCGCTGCCTGGTGCCGGCGAGCGGCTATTACGAGTGGAAGCGCGAGGGCGGGAAGAAGCAGCCCTACTACTTCACGGTAAAGGGCGAGGACCTGTTCGCCCTGGCGGGGCTCTGGGCCGAGTGGCGGGACGAGAATGGCAATGCGCTGCAAAGCTTCACCATCCTGACCACCGAGCCGAACGCCCTGGCCGCCGGGGTGCACGACCGCATGCCGGTGATCCTAGGCCGGGAGCATGAGGCATCTTGGTTAGATGGGAACACGGCCCCGAAGGTGATCCTGGAGACACTGCAGCCCTTGGATCCGGAGCGGATGGAGGCCTGGCCGGTCTCTGCACGGGTGAATAGCCCGCACCACAACGATCCTGTGCTGATACAGCGCACAATTATACCAGCGTCTTAAAACGGTAGGACGTCATTATGGAGGCTCTGTATGGTTCCCGTGGGGGATAGCATGCGAGCTAAGCCGAATGCAGTAAAATCGGAGTGAATGCGAATCTCTACCCCGCCAGCGGCTCCCTGTCCTGGCGCATAGGAAATTGAAGCCAATGCCGTCTCCGAGGGAGTACTACCAATCTGCGCACCCGGAATACTTCAGCGACTCCGAATTACAGGACGTGGAAGATCTAGACCGCTCTGTTCTTGATTTCACGTTAAGCTCCTTGACCAAGAGAAGTCAGGAGATGGACTTCGAACGGTTTGCCCGGCGGCTGTGTGAGAAGGAAGTGTGCCCTAACTTATTGCCCACCACCGGTCCGACCGGCGGCGGTGACAGCAAGGCGGATTCCGAGACATTCCCAGTCGCCGACAGCCTCGCTCTTAAGTGGTACGGAGGGGTTGCGCGGGAAGCATCCCAGGAGCGCTGGGCTTTCGCATTTAGCGCCAAAGCGGAGTGGCTTTCCAAGGTCAAGTCGGACGTGAAGAAGATCGCGGAGACGGCCCGGGGATACACGAAAGTTTTTTTCGTGACGAACCAGAGCATCCCCGCGAGGAAAAGATCCAGTGTAGAAGACACCCTGTCCGAAGCACACCGCATGGACGTCCGCATCCTCGACCGAACCTGGATATTGGAGCGGGTTTTCGGGGGGCAGCACGAAGAAATCGCCATCGAAGAGCTTAGGGTCCAGACCCTGAAGAAACGGACGACGCGATCGGGTCCGGTCGACACTGCTCGCGCTGCGGAGCTTGCAGAAATAGAGTCCCGCGTCGCAGACGCTGTAGGTGCCGGCCAATTCGGCCCCAAATTGGTGGACGATGCCCTGGACGCGGCCCTACTCTGCCGATCCCTTGAAAGGCCCCGTACCGAGGTCGAAGGAGCATACGCCCGTGCCGACAGGATTGCCCTGAAATACGGCAGTCTCCGCCAGCAGGTGGAATCCGCTTACCAGTGGGCTTGGACCTTGTTCTGGTGGTACGAAGACTTTCCAGCTACGGTCGATCAATACGAACAGGTCGAAGGCCGTGCTAAAGATTCGTCCAACATTTTCGACCTCGAGCGACTCTCCAATTTGCTGACATGCCTGAACTGGCACGTCTCCTCCAGCGGTAACGCAACACAGGTCAAGTGGTACGAGGAGCGGACCACCGTATTGCGAACGGAGCTGGAACGGCTCTCGGGAGACGGGGAACGGCCGAGCGTTTCCCTTCAGGCTCATGTGTTGCTCCTGCAAAACGACCTTCTCCGCCACGGGATGGAGGGAACGGATCCCAGCACTGCGTTCGACGAATTGAAGCAGGTGGTGGAGCGCTCCGAGGGGCTGGTAGGCTTCCCCATGAAAGTCCTCGTGCAGGTTGTGTCTGCCGTCGGAGAGCGCATAGAAGAATCCCCGGCCTACGACTCGCTTTTCGACGCGGTAGTCAACGCGGAAGCGCGGCGCTCGAGTGAAGTGCGGGCCGCCCGCCTGTTGCTAAAGCGAGGAGAGCAACTCATTGAACAGGGACGTGCGGTCAGGGCCATCGCGCTCACCGGGCAGGCACTGGGTCGGCTGTACAAACACGAAACCCGCAGCGAGATCGTGCACGCCCTTTACCTGTGTGCACACGCCTACGAGCGGATAGGGTTGTTCTGGGCGGCCCGCGGCACCTACCTTTCTGGAGCCAGCATAGCGGCAAACGAGTTCTGGACTTATGGCACAGTCAGCAGGCAGTTTGCCGCTTGCGTGCGTCGGCTGAAATGGACGGAACTGAGGCTGGCCCGGCTCCCCCACCTGCTGGTGTGGCACGAGATGGACACGGCCCTTCGCTCGGCCCTATCAGACAGCGGCCAATACGAGCCTGACGAGACGGACTTCGGCTTCGACTTGTTACTCGCACGAATGATCGTGCGGGCACGCCCCGAGCAACACGTGGAATTACGACGCTTGGTGCCTGCGCTAGATCGCCTGGGGCTAACGATGGGCGCCGACATTGCCCTCTTCCTGATCGGTCATGCGGATAGGCTTGCGGAAGCGGCCCAACAGTTTAATGAGACCCCGGAGCAGTTCGCAGCCAAAGTCGGGAACATGCAGGCTGGCGCGTCGCTCCCGGACCGTATAAATTTACGGGACGAGAACTCCGGAGCACTGACCACAAAAATCCTCGGGTGCTCGGTGATTGTGAACTGCACGCCAGAACCGCCGTGCGTCGAGATAGGAGAATCCTTCCTCGCCAGCCTCGAGAGCTTCCTCTCCACAATCTCTGCAAGGCGCGCTGCGGCGTTCGAGCCAGAGCTCACCGTTGATGTGATTTCGACTAAGGGATTGGAGGAGTACGTGGCCGTGGAGGAACAAGAGCGGCTGGGCCGCCCTCACTTCATCCTCCGTTGCCGGCACCTGGATCCCAACGAAATACCGCGGGAGGCGCAGGAGTCGCTTCGCGAGCAAGTTTTCGAAGCGGCCCTCAAAGTTTCAGCTCATATCGCCCAGTTCAGGGACCCTGAAAGGGACCTCCTGACGCTTTTTAAGGAGGAAAGGGTCGCGGAGCGCGCTGCGGCCTTCACGGGAGCTATCGGTTCCCTACGGAATGTGCTCGGGAACGCCCCTCGTTGCCGTATTTCGCATTGGTTGGCACCTGAGGAAGACTCATACGAGTTTACGCGCAGAGCGCCCTGGATTCCCGAGACAGACCCGGTGGCTGGTTCCCCCGAGGGTAACGAGGAACCCATTCAGGAATTCGGAAACGGCGAACCGCCCCCCGACCTCTTCGACCCCGATACCATGTCGCACCAAGACATGACCGTCGTTTCGCCCATTCGACAACGCCTTTGGGACCGAGCGGGATGGGGAGGCGTCTTTTACGGGACAATCGAGGGGGTCGGAGCGCCCCCGCCGTTGATGGGTTTAATATTCAAGGACAAAGAATCCGCGCGGCAGATATTCACTGCTTGGCGGTCAGAGTTCGGTGAGGTGGACGAGAAGGAGTCGCTACGGCTGACGATTATCCGCGGGATAGACAAAGCAAATCCCTTCGCTTACCGTCTACTAATTCGCGGGAATCACGAGGCAGTAGAGGGCGACAACAGGTATTGGACGATTGTATGCCGGGTTCACCGCATGGACGCTACAACGCCGATTAACCTGGACAGGTTCCTGAAGTCCTATTCTGCGCACAAGCGGTTTCTGCTTGTACCGGCGCATTTCCAGGCGGACCAACCAGTACCGATGGTGGAACTTGGCATCGGGAAGTTTCAGATTAACGTTCGAGACGCATGGCAAATCGGCAGGCATGATCCGGACAGCCCCGGCGTCGCGCACGACGACGACGTCATCGTTCCGGATCAGGTAGAAAATCCCCCGGTTCGTGAGTTACAGCGATGGAGACAGAGTCGCAACATAGTTTAGAGGGCCGGGTAATGCCCTCTTACATCCATAGCTTTCAGGGGAATGTGCCGTCGAATTATGTGCCTTATGGAACGTGTCCAGGGGACGTCTCCGCGTCGCCGAGTTCCTGCGTGTCTGAGGAGACAATATCCTCCGTGCCAGTGCGCCATCGCTTCGAGCCCCGGGCGGTTTTGTCTGCACCCCACACTGCTGCAGTTGAGTTGTATTTGGAATTGCCATGAGTAGCTATGCCGACCTCCTAATCGATGGCGCCACCGTCTTTCGCTGGCGAAACGAGCTTGACCATTCGGTTCTAAGCTTGTTTAGCAAGGATGACATTGTCCGGATGCGAGGGAAGCGTGCTCATCAGCGTGCCCAGCGGTTGGGGCTAGGAGGTTTCCATGCCCACTACGGCGATCTAGGCGATGAGTACGAGTTGGTGGCGTTCTCCCGAACTACCAAGGAGATCAAGGACAGGCTAAGTGTCCTGGGGTATGGCGAAGAGTCTTTCGAGGCATTTTTGGAGGGTGTAACTGAATACTATGGTTCTTCGAGGGGGGTATTCGAGAGATTGTTGAGTCAGTATAAAGCCAACAAGCCTTTGGACGACGATTGCCAAAGAGAACTAGCGGACTTGCTGCAGCTCAACCCTTGCGACTGCATGTTCTATCACTTGAGGGGTGCCGACGATGGTGCAAGTGTTGTCCTTGACGTCAGCGAATTTGCACACGAGGGCTGGTATGACGACGCGTATTTCGATGAAGACAATGGGTTCCGCGGCATTGAGCGCACCTACTCTCCGCCGATTATCCTGACCGAGGGACATTTTGACGCCGAGGTTTTGAGGGGGGCTATCGCATTGCTGTATCCACACCTTCTGAGCCACGTTCGCTTTCTTGACTACAACTATAAACCGGAGGGCGGTGCGGGCGTCCTTGTAAAGACCCTCAAGAGCTTTGCGGCGGCAGGAATCTCCAACAGAATCTTGGCGGTGTTCGACAATGACTCTGCTGCGTATGACGCCCTATCGTCCCTCGACCAGGCTCAACTCCCACGAAACTTCGCGGTAATCAATTATCCATCCATTGAAATAGGGAATCACTATCCCACACTCGGGCCGCAGGGAAAAGTAGACATGGACATCAACGGCTTGGCCGGGGCCATCGAGCTTTATCTTGGTCAAGATGTCCTAAGGGAGGAGGATGGCGAGCTATGTCCCGTGCAATGGACGGGATACGTCGCCAAATTGAGGCGATACCAGGGCGAGATCATAAGCAAATCAGCCATCCAAGCGCGGTTTAGGGCCAAGTTAAAATCCGCTGAGGCAGACCCTAAGCTTATAAGGCGCCAAGACTGGTCAGGATTACGGCTCATAATCGAGGGCATCATCGGCAGGTTGGCAAGCCTGTGATTGCCCGGGTCTCGATGCTAATAGACTGCAAAGTTTGACTGCCGTCTCGCATGCCCAGCCATGAAGGACTTTCTCGTACGAGACGGTCCTTTTTGCTTTACCAGAGCCGTTTTCAGTCGGTTTGAAAGCCTCGATTTTGGCCGCCTGCGCGGCCAGATAAGTCAGCGCGGGATTCACCTCCAGGAGCAGGTTCCCGCCGGTTAGACAGTGATTGGTGCCCAGGAGCCCCGCCAGCCGCCGCCGTTCGTCGGCCCCGGCCCCGGCGAAAGACTTCCTCGCCCACGCCGCGTAGGAGATGACGCCCTCGGCGGCCGCGAGGGCGCGCTCGCGCTCCCCTTCCGCGTCGGCCTCGGCGCGCTCCAGGCGGGCGGCCTCCTCCGCGAGGCGCGCCTTCTCCCGCACGAACTCCTCGTCGCTCAACAGTTCCCTCAGGCGCATCCCCACCAGCGCCTGCCGCTGGCGCTCGATGCCCTCCAGCGTCTGCGAACGGTTCGATTTCACCTCGCGCTTCTTCCCGGACTCGGCCTCGGCGAAGCGGCGCACCGCCTCCATCAACACCGGCTCGGTCCACTCGGGAATGCTGACCGCGGCGATCTTCTCCTCGACCTGGGAGAGGAGTACTTCCTCGCGCACGCCCTTCCGGTCGCAGGTGCCCCGCCCGTTGGTGCAGTGGTAGTAGGTGTGCCCCTTGGATATGGTGGCCGTGACCATGCAGCCGCAGCGCCCGCAGCGGATCAGCCCCGATAGGGGGTGTCGGTGGCGCACCTGGCGCGGCTTCTCGGCGCGCCCCAGGAGCGCCTGGATGCGGTCGAACTCCTCGCGGGTCAGGAGCGGGCGGTGGCTCCCGGCGTAGGTGTCCCCCTTCTCGCGGCACTCGCCGCAGTAGAACGGCGAGGTCAGCAGGCGGTACCAGGCGGCGCGCGAGAGCGGCCCGCCGCCGCTTTTCTTCGTCTTCTTGGTGCGGTAGCCCCACTCGTCGTTGAGGGCGCGCAGGACCTGCGGGGGCTTCACGGCTCCGGCGAGCACGAGCTCGACGGCCTGGCGCAGGACGGGGAAGCGCTCGGGGTCGGGCTGGATGGTGCGGGTGGCGAGGTCGTTGACGTACCCCTCCGGGGCGCGGTGCGGGAAGTGGCCGAGGCGGCGCTTGGAGTCCATGCCGCGGCGCACGTCGACGGAGAGCTTGTCGACGTCGTACTTGCTCTTCGTCAGGAGCATGCCCAGCATGAACTTGCCCTCGGGGGTGTTCTCGAAGGTGTAGGAGACGAAGCGCAGGTGGCGCAGCCTGCCCCGGTCCAGAAGGTCCAGGATCCAGCCGCCGTCGACGGCGTTGCGGGAGAGGCGGTCGGGGTGCCAGGCGAGCACGCCGTCGGCCTCGCCGCGCTCCAGCATCGCCACGACCTCGGCGAACCCGGGCCGGGCACCCTGCTTGCGGGCGGAGCGCGCCTCGGTGATCTCGCGCACCACGCGCCAGCCCTCGCGCCTGGCGAGGTCGCGGCACAGGCGCGTCTGGTCCTCGATGCTCTGGACCTGGCGCTCCTCGGATTCGGTGGACTTGCGGGCGTAGAGGACGAAGCGGGCGGCGGCGGTTGTTTCCTTCATGGGCGTGGGGGCGGTGGCGTCTGGGCGGAGGGGGCGGTGGCCGCGGCGCGGGAGCGGGCGAGGCGGTTGTGCTCGTGGCGCTCGTGGCCGCGGGTGAGGTAGTAGAAGTGGAGGAGCGCGGTGAGGACTTCTTCCGCCTTCTCGGGGGTAAGTTCGTCGCCGGTATGTTCCCGGCATAGGCGGGCGAACTCGCGCACCTCGTCGGCGTTCGGCTGGGGCAGGCGCATGGCGGCAGGTGACGGGTAGGTCCGTCCACCTTGCCGATCGGCTGTTCTAACGGCAACGACCGTAACATCCGTGCAACGGACCGCCCTGTAGGCTCACTAGAGCATGGTTGCTGGGCAAAGCCAAGGGCAGTTGTCTTGCGGGCTCCTGCGATGTGCTTTGTCACGGGCTTGATGCCCCGGGAACTCCCGTATGCCTGGACGGTGCTCGGGGGGATGGCGAATTCCGCGGGCGGCAGACCCGGTGGAGTGGTAATCCAGTCAGGCACGGGACATGGCGCGGTGTCGCCCCGCTCTGGGATATGACTATGCAACCTTGATTGGAATATAATTGCCGACTACGTAAGCGGGTCCGCTGGCCTTCCGTTCAGTCGTCGAGAAACCGCCTCTTATCGGACTGGGAAATGATGCCCGGATCTTGCTCGCGCAGGCAGTCTTGATACGCGGAATTTCTCAGCTGTGGCAGATTGTACGGGGGTAGTTGGGGGGCGCCCATCGTAGTCTCCTCGTCCAGCCGCTCATCCGGGATGTGGGGATATAGCTTTACGCCACGCTTGCCGGCCTTGCTCGCTTCTATGAAGGCTTCCATCTCCCTGGCTTCCTTTTCGCGCACCTTTGCTATCGGCCCGAATTCCCTCTCGTAGTATTCGGCCCAGGTGATGCGGCGGTCGGCCTTGTAATTCTCGAAATTGCGGTCGTAGATGAGCCGGGCCGTTCGGCCGTCAGGCCCCTCGAACTTCTTCCGCAGCGATTCCTCGATTGCCTTTGGGCTCGCCGACCGTCCGCACACGTAGCGCATGCCCTGCGGCGTCTGCCGCCAGAGCAGGTATCCGATCCCACAGATCGGGGCGACGGCGAGGGTGGTGGATAGGGCGATCAGGGCGGCGGGTTTCATGCCAGGGGGTTATGAGGCTTTTCTGCCTCAATGCTATCAGTCCCTGAGGGCGGTGAACAGTCTATCCTGGCTCCCTCGTTGATAAGGCTTAGGCCAGAGGAAAGCCCGCCAGGCTGCTCAGCCTGGCGGGCGGGTTTGGAATCGCAGACGGACCTGATCTGTTTCCGAATCAGTCTCCGAGTCGCTGGCCTATGATCTCCTCGACCGTCCGGCGGCAGGTCGCCCGCCAGTTCGGCTTCGCGAACCTGCCGTCGGGAAGCCTTGCCAGTTCCACGAAGGCGAAGTGCTCGGGGAACTCCCACCGCCCGGTGTGCGGGTTGTGCCGCCCGCGGTTCGGGTAGTGCTCGATCCAGACCGGCTCCTTCTCGGGCCGTTCCAGCCAGCCGTAGACCATCGTCGCCAGCACCTCGACCCGGTTGGTGACCGAGGTGCCCGGGTTCTCTTCCAGCTCCGTGAACAGCACGACCGACGGGCGGGGGTCCGGCGTCTGCCAGACACGCAGCCGACAGACCGAGGGGCAGCCGTGGTAGCCCGCGTAGCGCCACGGGCCGTCGTGGATCAGGCGGGTCATGTCGCCGCCCTCCCCTCCAGCCGCGCCTTGAGCGCCAGCGCCCCCGTGCGGTAGGCGCAGACGCACACGAGCGCGCCGCTCACATCGCGTACTGCCCAGAAGCGCGTGCGCTTCCACTTCCCGATCGTGTAGGTCACGGCAGCTCCTCCAGGCGGATCGACTCCGCTTCTTCTTCCGTGAGCACGTAGGCGGGCAGGCACGGGAAACCCTGGTACAGCGCCTTGGCGATCCGGTGCCACCCGTCGATGCAGACGTGCTTGCCCCGGTGCGGCACGAACAGCAGCGGCACCAGCAGCGCCGCCCCGGGCAGCGCCTGCGCCCGCCTCAGGTCCAGGTCGGGGGCGAAGGTGGAAAGGTTCTCCTTCGTGATCCCGGCCTGCTCCGGGTAGACGGCGACGATGTCCCGGCCGGACGCCTCCGCGATCCTCCTCCCTTCGGTGGCGTTCCAGAGGTAGCGCCTGCCGTCTTCCCCGTCGGTGAACTCGTAGACCTCGCACACCGCGATTCCGATTTCGACGGTGTCTCGCCCTACGCGCATGGTTCTTTCTCCCCTCCATTCACCAGAGGTGAGGCCATCCCCACCAGTGCTTGCAGAAGCCGTGTTCGGCGAAGAACGGGCAGTCGCACGTCCTCGCCATCGTGTCGATGCGGTACGGTCCGCCGTTCGGGCCGGAAATCTCCAGCACGTCTTCGGTCAGGAACGTGGCGGAGTAGCCCTCGTCGGGCAGGCTCCTGGCACGGCCCCAGACCCTCGCCTGGAGCCGCGCCTCTTCCAGCGTCTTCGCCTCCGGGACCGGGGGCGGCGGCAGCGGTGTCAGCATCGTGGTGCCCCCTTCGCGTAGAGCGGGTTGTACTTGGGGGCCAGCCAGCGGCGGTCGAGCCGGCTGCAGCAGGCGACCACGAGCCGCCGGTCGCCGACCTCCTCCCAGGCATGGTTCGCCTCGGCGAGCGTGGCGAAGGTGGCGGAACTCCGGACCAGCCGTCCCGAAGGCATCGGCAGGCAGAGCGCATACCGGCCGCCGTGCCTTTTGGCGTCCGCGGGCGAGAGCCTAAACAGGGACGTATCCGGCTTGCGGCTCCCGTCGGTCGGCGGGGTGACCCGGGCGAAGCGGTCCTTGCGCTCCCGCTCCACCGCCTCGGAGAAGGCGGCGGCCGCGAGCTCCCGGCCCTTCGCCTCCACGTCTTCCGGGCGGTTGCCGAGCTGCCTCGTGTGGTACTGGCGGGGGAGCGGTGAGCCGTCCCCGTACGAATGGCAGAACAGGTGGTAGGCGGGGCCGAAGCGCTCGTAGGCGCAGGTCCCCTCCGTGCCGTCGGGATACGAGACGCCGAAGCGGTGGGCCTTCAGGAGCGCGCCACGCTTCTTCGGCGGCGCATCGGGGGGTGTGACCGCGGGCGGGGCTTCCAGGGCGAACGCCGCGGCCTCCGTAGCGATCCTCTCAACGGGATCCATGGGCAGATCCCTCCTTGCGTGTCGGGTGTCGGGGGAGCGGGCGGGTCCGGCCTGTGAGTCTCAGGGAAGCCGTTGCCTCTTGCGGTTCCGCGCCCCCGCCGACGCAGCGTAGCGGAGCACGGCGAAAGGACCAACGAGCGTTGCACGCACGGGCGGACCCGCAGCGTGCGGCAGCGTCGTGGGGGCGGAGGGGTTTCGGCGGGCCTATTCGGCCGGCTTCTTCAGCGCTTCCGCGAGGTAGTCCCGCTGCGCATCCTGACGGATCAGGGTCTCCAGCACGGCGGCCTGGCTGACGCCCCGGCGGCCGGCCAGGTGGGCCAGGAGGGAACGCGCCTCGGCGGTCAGGCGGAACGTGGTCGCCTGGCGGCTCGGTCCGTCGCCGTTTGGCGGTAGAGAGAGGGGGCTGCTCACCGGTCCCCCCCGTCGCGCTCGGCCGCGGCCTTCTCCAGGTCGGCCATAGCGCCTTCCCGGGTCAGGGCCATCTCTAAGGCCTCACCGCCCTCGGTCCGCCAGGCGATGCGGGCGAAGCGCCCGAAGGCGGGGGTGTAGAGCAGGGCCGCCATCTGCGCGGCGTCGGCGGCGCTTTCGGCGTCCACGTAGGGAAGCTCGCCGGGGAGCAGGTCCTCGTCAGGGACGGGGCAGTCCTCGATGTAGTAGCGCACCAGGGGGAAGGGCGGGAGGGCGTCGCGGCGCGGGAGGTGGTGGGGCGTGGATTCCATCGAGGCACTTACGGTGTGTATGGTCCCACTGTAGAGAAATGTATTGCGTATGTCAATACATATGCAATACACCGGTTCCAGTGCGCTGGGAGCGCTAGGGGGGCGCCGGGGCCGGTACGGGTGCCGTTAACGGCCTTCCGCGTCCTCCCGATCCTGCTGCGCGAGGAGGTCGGCCATGCCGCCCCGGGCTGCCTCCAGGGTCGCTTCCATCGTCAAAGGGAGCTCCATCTCCTCCCCGTCCTCGGTGCGCCACAGCACCTGGACGAAGCGGAAGCGGTCCCCGGGGGCGATGCGGTAGCGCCGGCGCGCCAGGGCGGCTGCCTCCTCGGCGGTCGGGGCGTCCGCGTACAGGGGCTCGTCGGGCGAGAGGTCGTCCGCGTGGACGGTGCAGTCGCCGAGGAAGTAGCGCTTCAGCGGGTAGGGCGGCGCGACCTCCCAGGCGGGGCGGTCGGCGACGGTGGTCGTGGCATTGTCCATGCGGGTTGTTAGCGGTTGGTGGGGAGCTGCTTCAGGCCAGCGTAGTACATATCGGGCCGCCGGCGCAACCCGTCCGGCGGCCTGCTTCACGCCTCCTGCCAGAGGGATGGCAGCGGTCGTGCAACGGTGGTTGCACGTTCGGTATTTGTTCGGTCATGATGTGTCTGTCGCGCGACACGTGGCGCCCTGACCCACCCCCCTAACCGCACCCCGCATGCCCCAGCTTCCCCATGCGATCGCTTCCGGCAGGCGCCTCCGGGCGCTCCTGCTGCACGTCCCGTTCTACGGGTTCGACGGACCAGCACGCCTCGCCGCCGACGCCGGGATCAGCCGCGCCACCGTCTCGCGCCTCCTGAACGGCCGGGTGTCCCCCTCGGTGCGCACCGCGCAGGCGGTGGCCGACGCCCTCGCGCTGCGCAGCGGCCGCGCCCTGTGCGTCGCGGACGTCTTCACCCCGGACGGCACCTTCGCCCGGAGCGCCTGCGAGACGATGAACTGCCGCGGCTGCCTCCCGCCCGAAGCCTGGGACGAGCGCAAAGACCGCCTGCGGCCCGGGTGGCGCCACGCCCTGCCCGGCCAGTGGTCCCGCTCCGAGCCCGCCCTCCCAACCGCCTAACGCCCCGCCCATGACCCCGAGAATCTCTCCCTCTCTGCCCGGTGACGCCGGAGCGCCTGCACCGAGCGTTCCCTATTTCGAGCCGGGCGACCTGCGCCACGCCCTGCTGGACCGGCTGCTCTCCCTGCCCTACGCGGCCTTCGTCGCCGTGGTCGCCGACCTGCTCGAAGCGACCGGCTATTCCCGCGTATGCCCCGCCGACCGCGGGCACTTCCGCGGCCGCAACGGCCGGGACGGCGCGCCCTGCGGCTGGGACCTGGAGGCGGCGGTCGACGCCGGGGGCGTCCACCGGCGCGTGCTCGTCCAGGCCAAGCAGTACGACCCCGACCGCCGCCTTTTCCAGAGGGGCGTCGACGAGCTGCGCGGGGTGTGCCTGCGGGAGGGCGCCGCGGAGGCGCTGCTGGTGACCACCGGCCGCCTGTCCGAGCGGCTGGACCCGGAAGTATTGGCCGCCGCGCCCCTCGCCCCGGTGCGCCTGGTCGGCGGGGCGGAGCTGCTGGACCTCCTGGTCGCGCGCCATGTCGGCACCTTCTCGGAGGCCGGGGACGGGGCACGAGGGCGCACCTGGCACCTGGACGCGCCCTACTTCGACCGCAAGGAGCGGGAAGCCGGCCGCGGCAACGGGCCGCGCGACTGCCGCGTCGCCTCGGAGGTGACCGTGCGCGTTTCCCTGGAGCCGGTCTACCGGGGCCCTCTCCCGCCGCTCCGGGCACCCGCCCGCTGACCCCAGCCCGCTCCGTTTTTTCATCCCCCTAACGCCCACGCCCATGGAACCGACGACGGAAGCGACGAGCGAGGAGAGCGGCCCGCCCCTGCGGGTGGAGCACCGGCGCGCCCTGACCGACCCGCCCCGGTTCGTGCCGGAGTCGCTGCTGCTGGTGACGCCCGCCCTGAAGGACTGCGGCCTGCTGGCCGCGCTCGGGGACCGGGAGGCGAGGACGCTGCTGGCGGTGCTCTCCCTATTGACGCCGGATGGGCGCTTCGAGGCGTCCGCCCCCGCCGTGGCGCGTGTGCTGGGCACGGGCGACCACTCCACCGTGGAGCGATTGCGGGAGTTGGCGAAAGTGCGCTGGCGGGATGCCCCGGTCGTGGTCGAGGTGCCGCGCGAGCAGGCGCTTCCCGTCTGGGTGCCCTCCCCCGCGGTCGTTTCCCGCGTGTCCGCGCCCCCGGAGCCTTCGGATGGGGCGAGCCCGGGTTCAGGGGCATCGGAGCCCCCAGGTTCACCAAGCCCCTCGAGGCGGGAGCAGGTCTACGGATTCAGCCGCGCCCGGTACGCCCGCGGCCGCGCCGAGGTCGAGGCCCAGGTCCTGCGCCTGATGGGCAAGGACCCCGCGTCCCTCGCGGAAGCGGAAGCGGAGGAAACGAAAAACGACCCGCCGGACGGCACGCCCGAGGGCGAGGCGTTCCGTACGCTGCTCGCCTACGGGGTGGAGCGGCCGAAGGCGCTCTCCCTGGTGGCCCGGTTCGGGCCGGAGCGGGTGCTGCGCCAGGCGGGCTGGATGGGCAGAAGAGCCGCCCGCACGCCCTCGCGCTTCCTGGTGTCGGCGATCGAGCACGACTTCGACCCGCCCCGGAACCCATGAGCGGGCCGGACTCTAAGACCGGCGGGGGCGAGCCGTTCGTGATGGTGCCCTGCCGCCTGATCGACGAGGTGCTGCCGACCCTGAAGGACACGGAGATGCGGCTGCTCCTGGTGGTGCTCCGCCAGACCCTGGGCCGGCGCAACCCCGACGGGACGCTGAAGGAGCGGGACTGGCTTTCGCACAGCCAGCTGAAAAGCCGCACCGGCCGCGCGGGCGAGGCGGTATCCTCGGCGGTGGACTCTCTGGTGCGGCGGGGGCTGATCGAGGTGCGGGGCGAGGGCGGGCGCCTGCTGGCGGACCCGGCCGCGCGCCGCCGGGAGCACCGACGACTGTATTTCGCGCCCGGGGCCGCGGTGCGCCCGATGCTGCGGCGGTCCCCCGGGGGCGGCGGAAAACCGAACGGGAAAGCGAAGACGACGGGAGAGGGAGATAGCTATTCTCCCGGTCGTTCCCGCTTTTCCGGCCCGGTAGACCGGGAGGCGGTGGAGCGGGAGAAGGCGCGCATCCGGGAGAGGCTGGCGCGCCTGAGCGCGCGCTGACCTGCCCCTTACGCCGGGCGCCCCCGGGAAGTCGCTTCCGCCTCGTCCTCCCAGGTCAGCCGGGTCCAGCCCTTCTGGAAGGTGACGATCTGCTGGTCGGTGATCTCGGGGAAGGCGTCGCGGATGAGCTTAGCGTACGGGTGGTCCCGGTTGCGGTGGGCGAAGACGAAGGCGGCGAACATCCGGTACTCGACGTCATTGTTGAACCAGCCCTGGTAGGCGGCCCGGTCGGCCGGCACGCCGGGGAAGTGGGCGATCAGCTCCTCCCTCGTTTCCTCGCTCCCGTCCGCCCCGATCTCCACGATCCGGCCCCGGGAGAGCACGACCTCCTCCTCGGTGAAGTCGGGCCAGGGCTTCGGGAACAGCGCCCGCTTGAGCCTTGGGCGGTGCAGGAGCCACAGGTTGCGCAGTCGCCGCGGGAGTCCGGGGTTCATGGGGGCATTGTCCCCCATCCGGGCCCGCGGGTCCAGACCGCGCCGCCTTGCCGCGGGGGCCGGAGTCGGGTAGTCTCGGAGCACGTACCGCAAGGGAAGCGCCGGGCGCGCGTCGAACCGTACGGCATCCCCCGGCCGCGCCCCTCCCGTCCGGCACGGGACTTGCGGAGCCTAACCCCACACCATGATCACCGGAGAACTCAAGTCACGCGTCGACCGCCTCTGGGACGCCTTCTGGTCCGGCGGCATCGCCAACCCCATAGAGGTCATCGAGCAGATCACCTACCTGCTCTTTATCAAGCGCCTCGACGACCTGCACACCGTCCAGGAGGCCAAGGCAAACCGGCTGGGCCGCCCCCTCGAGAAGCCCGTCTTCCCCGACGAGAAGCAGGCCCTGCGCTGGTCGCGCTTCAAGAACCTGGAGCCGCGGGCGATGTACCGGGTCGTTTCCGAGCAGGTCTTCCCCTTCATCCGCGACCTCGGGGGTGACGCCTCGACCTACGCCCGGCACATGAGGGACGCGCGCTTCACGATCCCGACGCCGCAGCTTCTGGCCCGCGTGGTGGAGATGGTAGACCGCATCCCGATGGAGGAGCGCGACACCAAGGGCGACCTCTACGAGTACATGCTCGGCAAGATCGCCTCGGCCGGCCAGAACGGCCAGTTCCGCACCCCGCGCCACATCATCCGGATGATGGTGGAGATGACCGCGCCCCAGCCGAAGGACGTCATCTGCGACCCGGCCTGCGGCACGGCGGGCTTCCTCGTGGAGGCGGCGGAGTATATCCGGGAGCGGCACCCGGACCTGTTCTTCGACGCGGAGCAGGCGGCGCACTTCAACGAGCGCTGCTTCCACGGCTTCGACTTCGACTCCACGATGCTGCGAATCGGGAGCATGAACATGCTCCTGCACGGGGTGGAGAACCCCGACATCCGCTACCAGGACAGCCTGGCCGAGGAGCACCAGGGCGACGACGAGCGCTACTCCCTGATCCTCGCCAACCCGCCGTTCGCCGGGTCGCTCGACGAGGGCTCGGTCGCCAGGGACCTGCTGCGCGTCCTCAAGACCAAGAAGACCGAACTGCTGTTCCTGGCGCTGTTCCTGCGGCTCCTGAAGACGGGCGGGCGGGCGGCGGTGGTCGTGCCGGACGGGGTGCTGTTCGGCTCCAGCACGGCCCACAAGGCGATCCGCCGGATGCTGGTGGAGGAGCAGCGGCTCGACGGGATCGTGTCGATGCCCTCGGGCGTGTTCAAGCCCTACGCGGGCGTCTCGACGGCGGTGCTGCTCTTCACCAAGACCAACAGCGGCGGCACGGAGCGCGTCTGGTTCTACGACATGAAGGCGGACGGCTTCTCCCTGGACGACAAGCGCGTCGCGGTTTCCGCCAACGACATCCCGGACGTGGTGGCGCGCTGGAAGGGCCGCGACGGCGAGGAAGAGAGGGCGCGGGCGCGCACGGAACAGAGCTTTTTCGTACCGGTGGAGGAGATACGAGAAAACGGCTTCGACCTGTCGATCAACCGGTACCGGGAGGTCGTGCACGAGGCGGTCGAGCACGAGCCGCCGCAGAGGATTCTGGCCGACCTGGCCGCGCTGGAGGAGGAGATCCAGGCGGGCATCCGGGAGCTTCAGGGGATGCTGGGAAAATGAGCTGGCCGACCGTCAAGCTGGGCGAGGCCGCCGCGATCAACCCGCCTTTCCGCGAAACTGTCGCACCTGAGGAATCGGTTTCCTTCGTGCCCATGGCGGCCGTCTCGGAAGTTACGGGGCGGATAGAAGTAGTGACGGAACGGCCCTATCAGGAAGTGGCAAAGGGCTTTACGCCTTTTCGGTCCGGCGATATCCTCGTTGCCAAGATTACCCCGTGTTTCGAGAACGGAAAGATTGCCCTGGCCGAGGTGCCGCATCCTAATGCCCTCGGTTCGACCGAGTTCCACGTCGTTCGGGCGGACGAGGCGCAGATAGACCGCAGATTCCTCTTCCATTTCCTGCGGCAGCCCCGGATTCGTACCGAAGGGGAACGGAAGATGACAGGGAGCGCCGGCCAGCGCCGCGTGCCAAAGCATTTTCTGGAGTCGCTCGATCTTCCGCGACCTCCCCTCAACGAGCAACAGCGCATTGCCGCCATCCTCGACAAGGCCGACGCGATCCGGCAGAAGCGGCGGGAAGCTGTCGTCAAACTCGATGAACTGTCGCAATCCGTCTTCCTCGATATGTTCGGGGACCCGGTGACGAACCCGATGAAGTTGCCTGTGCGTTCATTGGGGTCCCTGTGCTCTGTTGAAACAGGCGGTACTCCTCCCCGAAGTCGCCCAGAGTATTTCCAGGGTTCAATTCCATGGGTCAAAACGGGAGAGGTAGTGGGGCGACTCATCACGACGACCGAAGAGAAGATTACCGAAGAGGCCGTTGAGAAAAGTAATTGCCGCGTTTATCCTGAAGGGACCATACTCATTGCTATGTATGGTCAAGGAGCTACCCGCGGCAGGACCGCAATGCTCGGCGTACCCGCTACTACCAATCAAGCCTGCGCAGCGGCTTTGTTGCATGAATCGGATTGCGTGACGCTCCTGCCCCTGGAATCTTAA
>CALEKU010000013.1 GCA_937902745.1 uncultured Armatimonadota bacterium | reverse complement strand
TCCGGACGTGACGTATCCAAGGACTGTCGAAACTACAACTTACCTCTCGCGCACCGAATTTGTACAGACAGCTAATCTCAAAATCACAACCCACCCGGACCGAACGGAGTACTACATTGCCGATGTATTCAGCCCCTTCAAGTGCTATGAAATTCCATATTTTCTATGGACTGACATCTTAGACGGCCGGAGCTATACCGCAGTACAAATATACGAGTGGACTGCTCCCTGGCTTCCAAAACAAGCCGACGGTTCAGAAACGTGGTTACCGATTGCTGGCGGAGGACCATTTCCGATATACCGGCAGCTAAGGCATCCTGGCTATCAGTTTAATCCCAAAGACTATAACGTAATTCAAGTCTCCGGAACGGGGTGGTACCAACTGGTTATCACGGAGGGCGCACAAGGCATTTTTGATGCGTGGTAGGGGAGGATCTGCCGTGCTCCCCACGTTGATGACCGCTAGAATCCTGGAGTAGTAAGCCTGACCGCTTTGCTCCTGGGTTTAACCTCGCTGTCTACCTGGCGTATGCACCGTATACAGACAGGGGTGCATTTACACTTCACTACCAGGAGCCAACTGCCAAGGTAATGTAGTTGGCGCAGTAAAGTGGCGAAAGGACACAATGAATTGTGGTCATACGAAAACTCTTCTCGCGCGAAAATGGGATCTTACGTTGGGTAGTATCTGTTCTACTCTTCACAGTAATCGCAACACCTGCACGTGCCCAAGTCTCGGCTTCCGTACTTTACACGGAAACTCACCTGGGAGACGGCTTGTGGCGCTACGATTACAGAGTGAGTAACCTGACCAACCCCGTGCTCGGGGCCGAGTATAACCTCTTCGATCTCTCCTTTTTATTTGACCCAACGGCCACGGTGATTGTCAGTGCTCTGCCAGAGCAGTGGGATCACATAGCCGACGACAGTGCCATCGAGGCGTTTGCGGTGGCCGTTGGTGCCCCTCCAGTCGGCGTGGAGATAGCACCGGGCGAAACGCTGGCCGGCTTCAGTCTAATTTACAACTATCGAGCAGGGGATACCGCTTACACGGCGCTGTTCGTCAATCCGGCGGACGCGAACGCTCCCTTTGAGTTCAATGGGATGACAATGGCGGCTCCTTCGGGGGCCGTTCCGGAACCGGGTACTTGGGCACTCTACGGAGCGGGGCTGATTCTCCTGGCAGGAAGGAGATGCAGGAAGCAACGTATCTCCTCGTCATAGGCGACACGGCAGAAAGCGGCACGCTGACTCGGAGGCTCATAGTGCTGTACCTTGACAAGCAAGCAGGTGAGCTTGCTTGTCAAGGTTTTATGGACGATAGCCCAGCATTCTTAAAGTCGTCTGTAAGGGGGCTCGCCGTCGGATGCGAACATTACTTCAAGAGCGGCAACTTTTAGAATGCTGGGCTATCGTCCATAGAACATCAAGCCGGGGAACGCGCGGCGGGACCGCACAGGCCGGGTTACCCTACGTGGGCAATGGAGCGGCCGGGTAAACTCAGGGCACCATGATGCAACGAACCGACACGACGGAAACGACGGAGGCGGCGGGCGTGCCTGTCGCCACGGCCGATGAGCGGGTGGCGGCGACGGAGGAGCAGCGGGCCGAGGGGTTCGACCTGCCCGACGCGCCCGGCCCCGAGGACACCCCGCCCGGGGTGGAGCCGCTGGCGCCCGCCGAAGTGATCCGCCTGCCCGCGCGCCACAACGCGACACTGACGCGGGTGCTCGCCGCGGTGAACGCCGACGCCGACCTGCACGCGATCTGGCGCTGCCAGAACGTGACCGCGGTGGACCGGCTCGGCATGAGCGACCACGGGCCGGTCCACATGCAGATCGTGGCGAACCTCGCCCTGCGCCTGCTGCGCCTCCTCACCGGCAAGGGGGTCGAGCCCTCGATCGTGCGCGACCACGGCCTGGGCCGGGACGACGCCGAGGTGGTGGTGACGCTGGCGGCGCTGCTGCACGACAGCGGCATGTCGATCCACCGCGACGACCACGAGCGCATGAGCCTGTTCGTGGCCCTGCCCAAGCTCCAGGAGCTGCTGGCCCCGGCCTACCCCGACCCGGCCGCGCGGCGGGTGCTGGTGTCGGAAACGCTGCACGCGATCATCACGCACCGCAGCGGGGGGCGGCCGCTCACACTGGAGGCGGGCGTGGTGCGCCTGGCGGACGCGCTGGACATGTCGCAGGGGCGCGCGCGGATCGCGTTCACGGCGGGCCATGTGAACATCCACTCGGTGTCGGCGGCGGCGATCGAGAAGGTGACGATCGGGCCGGGCGAGGAGAAGCCGGTCTGCGTGGACATCCGCATGAGCAACGCCGCGGGCATCTTCCAGATCGACGAGCTGCTGGGCGACAAGCTCAAGGGCTCGGGCCTGGAGCCGTACGTCGAGGTGACCGCCGGAGTCTCCGGCGAAACGGACCGGCGCCTCTTCGAGACCCTGAAGTTCGACTGACGGCGCACCCCCTTTCCGGTCTCCTGTCCGGCGGCGAAGGATAGGAGAGGGGAAGGCCCCCGGGCGCCCCGAATCGGAGGCGAGGGAACGAGGAAGTATGTCACAGATCCATTTCGACGTCACGCTGACGCCGCGCGGCGAGGACGGGCCGGGCGTTCTCATCACCCTGCCCGAGGAGGCGAGCGCGAAACTGCCGTCCCGCGGTCTGGTCGTGGTGGAGGGGACGCTGGGGGCGGCTCCCTTCACGGCGGTCCTGGAGCCGGACGGCAACAAGAGCCACTGGTTCCTGGTGAGCGCGGCGGCGCTCGACGCCGCCGGGGCGGGGGTGGGGGACACGGTGGCGGTGACGATGGCGCCGAGCAAGACGTGCCCCGAGCCCCGGGTGCCCGCGGACCTGGCGGCGGTCCTGGCGGCCGACCCGGCGGCGCAGGCCATCTGGCGGGACATCACGCCCCTGGCGCGCTGGGACTGGATTCGCTGGATCGGCGCGGCCAAACAGCCGGAAACGCGCAAGCGGCGCGTGGACAGCGTTTGCTCCCGGCTGCACGCGGGGAAGCGGCGTCCCTGCTGCTTCGACCGCAGCCAGTGCACCCTGACGGATGCCTAGCGTGCGGGCGGATATTTTCCGTATTTGGCCTATTTCCATTGTAAAATGGAAATAGGCTTTTTAATGGAAAGAACCACTGCACCGAACTCTGAGTTGGAGCGCCGCGCGAAGGTGGTGCTGCCGGAACTGCTGGCTCGAGTGCCGGGACTGCATGTGCAGGAAGCGATTTCCCCGCCGCCGGAGCGGTCGATCTCCTACCCGGAGTTCGGCACCCTGCGGCAGCGGCGGTATCGGCCGGACCTGGAGATTCCCGTTACGCTGGCAGGGAGGGGATTGCCCGCGACCGTCTGGCGTCTGTATGTCGAGGTCGCCTCGCAGGTCAACGCACGGAATCTTCAATCCGTCGCCGCGTACGTCCACGGCGAGCCGGACGCTATGCCGGTGCTGTTCGTGCCCCATCTGAGCGCCGAGGGGCTTGAGCATTGTCGCCGGGCGGGCGTGAGCTGTGCGGATGCGGTGGGGAACGGCTGGATTGCGCTGGGGGACCGCGTCTACATCGAGCGTGTAGGCTTCAAGGCCGACAAAGCCCTGGGGAAGGACCGCTCCCTGTCGTCGCTCGCCTCGCCGAAGACCGAGCGCGTGCTGCGGGTCCTTCTGAACGAAGCGGGGGCTGCCCGGCGGGTGTGGCGCCTCCAGCCGCTCGCGGAGGCGGCGGGCGTCAGTCTGAGCCAGGCAGGGCGCGTCAAAACCATTCTGGACGGGATGGGGGTGACAGAGGACCGCTCCCCGCGCCGTCGCGAGGGCGGATTCTGCCTGACGCACCCGGAAGAGACGCTGCTGGAGTGGGCGGGCTACGTCCGCGCTCGGAACTACCATGCCGGAGAGGAGCATACCTTCCACGCCATCGACGGGGTGCAGGAATTGCAGCAGAGGCTCACCCGGAAACTGTCCGCCTTCGTGACCGACCGCTTCGCGCTCTCCGGACTTCAGGCTGCGGAGCACTACGCTCCCTACGCACTCTCTCCCGATTTTTCGGCGTATGTCCTGCCCGATGAAGAAGTCGACCTGGATGCGCTCGAAGAGGCCCTGGACCTGGACCGCACGACGAGCGGCGTCAACGTCGTCCTGACCCTTCCGCGCGACCCCGGCGTGTTTTATCTGCCGCCGGACCTGCGGGAAAGCGCCCGCGCATCGCGCCTGAACGAGCGGAAAGTGCCGGTCGTCTCCCCCGTGCAGACCTACCTGGACCTGCAACGCCTGGGGAGCCGGGCGCGGGAGGCGGCACAGTATCTGCTGGAGAAGTACCTGCGCCCTCGCTGGCAGCAGGAGATCCGGAGCGACAATGGCGCAACCGACTGACAGCCTCCCGAACGCCTCCGATATGACCCGGGCGGTTACGTCCGTGCTGCTGGAACTGGCGGACATCCTGGGCGATTACCGCGACGCTCTGGTCGTCTCCGGCGGACTCGCGATGCACCTCCTGTTCGGCTCCGCGGCGTCGGCGGCCGCGGAACCGGGCCAGGGGGGAGACGAGCCGTTCTTCGCCCGCGTCACCAAGGACGTTGACGTTGTGCTCAATCTCCTCGTGCTGGCCCGGGATTTCGATGACCAGGACGCGACCATCGGGGAACTGCTCACGCAAAACCTGTACCAGCAGGAGACGAGGCGGCAGTTCTGGGTCAAGAGCGTCCGCCTGCCCGGCTTTGCCAATCCCGTTGAAGTCCCCGTCGAGTTCCTCGCGCCGGCACCCGGGGACACCAGCACGGATGCTTCCCTCCTCACGCGGGTCGCCGAACAGCAGGAGATTCAGCCTGCCGCGCTGGGCGGCCTTTCACTCGCCCTACTTCAGCCTCGGCGCGTCCTCTTGGGCGGGTACGCACCGGACGGGACGTATCGGACGGACATCCCGATCCGGGTGGTCGATCCCGCCATGCTGATATTGATTAAGGCGATCGCGTTCGCGGAGCGTCTGGAGAAGCAGGAGCGCGCCCCCGCGGAAGACCGGCATCGGGACCACGCCGCCAAGCACGCCTACGACATCAGCCAGTTGCTGCGGCGCTACCCCGGCGGCGTTTCGGCCCTGGCGGAGCGTCTCATTCCGCCGTACATCACCGCCGCGGGGCCGGAGCAGCCGACCATAGACGATGCGCTCGAATCTCTGCGCGCCCACTTTTCGGACCGGGCCGGGCAGGGTGTTCGCCTGATGATCGCCGAGGGCGAATACCGCACGAACGCGGAAGAAGCGGAACTCGCCCAACAGGGAACGGTGGCCCGGGTCAAGCGACTTCTGCGACGTCTCGACGAACACGGGGAGCGCGTCCTCTGAAGACGCACCTGTGCCCCACCCCGTACCCGGTGCTATAGTAATGACGAGGGATCAGCCTGAGGTCCCCTATTGAGCCAGCGGGGACAGTTCCGCGATGAAACGACGGGCTATGGCCCTGGCTGCGTTGCGGGTTGCGTATTCGGCGTGCCCATCCCCCTCGCCCTCCTGCGCTGAGCCCGAACGCATCGCCGCCCTGATGCGGCCCCTCCCCCGGGGTCGCCCGGAGGGCGCTTGGCCGAAGGCCCTCTGCCGTGGGTTTTCAACCCGCGGATTCACACGGGGGGGCAACCCGTGGCAACCAAACCCGCGGCCGGGACCGTTCTTGCGCCGGCGCAGAAAACGGGGCAAAGCGGCGCAAAAGGCGAATCAAAGTGGCGCAACAGGTACCCTAATCAGCATGAGCAAGCAGCACCCGCCGGTACCGTCCGGCCCAACCGCCCCGGCGCCGGGGGCGGCGTCATCGTCGCAGGATTCGCAGGTTCCGGCCGCCCCGGGCGGCCGCGGCAGCGGCGGGCCGAGCCGCCGCAC
>CALEKU010000012.1 GCA_937902745.1 uncultured Armatimonadota bacterium | reverse complement strand
GCCCGCGGAGGCGGGCTTGAATCACAGAAGCCGGGACTTCAGTCCACGGCGGCAAGCACCTCCGACGCCGATTACGCCCGTTCAGCGCTAGATCGGAGGAGCGCCTGCGTTCGCCGGGATAGTGCCCACGATCTTGGCAGAAGCCGGGGCGTTCGGCGCCGAACACTGCGCGAACTTCGGCATCAGTTCGGCGTCGCTCTTGATGGACATGCCCATGTCCCGGATCAGGCCGTCGCGCAGACTATACACCCACCCATGCACCTGCAAATCCTGACCACGGTCCCATGCGTCCTGTACCACCGTCGTCCGGCAGACGTTCACCACCTGGTGAATCGCGTTCAGCTCACACAGGCGATCCAGACGCGCCGCGTCGTCCGGCAGGGCGTTCAGTGCCGCGCGGTGCGTGTGCGCGACATCCTGGATGTGGCGCAGCCAGTTGTCGATCAGGCCGTGCTTGCCGCCCTCCAGAGCCGCCTTGACGCCGCCGCACCCGTAGTGCCCGCAGACGATGACGTGCTCCACCTTCAACACCTCGACCGCATACTGGAGCACCGACAGGCAGTTCAGGTCCGAGTGCACGACGACGTTGGCGATGTTGCGGTGGACGAATATCTCGCCCGGAGGCAGGCCTACAATCTCGTTAGCGGGCACGCGGCTGTCGGCACAGCCGATCCACAGGAAGTCGGGCGCCTGTTGCGCTGCAAGGCGGTCGAAGAATCCGGGGTCGCGCAGGGTGATGCCGCGCGCCCACGCGCGGTTCAGCTCAAACAGTTCCGGTACGGTGACACGGGATGCCACAGGCAATATTCCTTTCGGCAGTCGAGAGCCTGCCGGGCCCTGGCGGACCCGGAGCGCGTTTCTGCTCAGTGTCTGCACGCGGCAGGCACAGGTGAATTGAAAACGGCTCTATTACGCGTGTGGGGATTCCGATAGTTTCACCGGGAAGCGACCGGAAAAAGAAAAAGGATGGCGATTCGGCGAGCCGGGGGTATCCGGGAGCGGTCACCGCCAATCGCATCCCTCGACGTACACCAGGCCAGACACCAGAGGGCGTGGCTTCTCCGGAGCGGCTGCGTTTCCCAGGAGCAGGGGTTGGACCCATACCGTCCGGGGGCCGCGCTCATCCGGCCAACGCCCATAGGGGGCTAGCTCACGTGTGGGAATCGTGGCGAAGCGGGTTCCGCGGGCGTCCCAGACCAGGGTATTCCCGCTGGTGTAGGGACTCATCTGCCCCGTGGCAAGGTCAAAGGCGTAGTACCGGCGCTGCTTGCCGTGGGTGCTGTCGCCCTGTATCGCGGACACCAATACCTTCTGCGGCTGTTGGGGAAGGGGGTGGATCAGGCGAAAGCTGGCGAGACCCTCGAACGTCTCCTCCTCGATCTTCTCCTGGATGGCCTCCGTAAGCTTCGGAGCCGTGGTCCGCAGAACCCGGCCGCTGGCATCGAGGGATTTGATCTCAAAGCCATCGGATGTCTCCGCCAGGGCAACGATCGTCTTGTTGTCCTGCCATTGACAGGAGGCGAGCCCCTCGGGGAGGCGCACGCCCTCTCCGGATGGAATGCGGACGATGCGCCAGCGCTGGTCGTTATCCTGGATCAGGAGCCGGGTCGAATCCGGGGACCAGCGAATGCCTCTCTGCCAGGCATCTTCTCCCGCCCCGGAGAACCGGATAAGGGGGCGCAGCGTGCGGGCATCGTATATCCGGGTCGTCGAGACCCACTCGTTGGCAGACAGGTCACTGCTGCAAACGGAGATAAATCGGCCGTCGGGAGACCAGCTAAAGTAAAAGGGGTAAGAGCCTGAAAACGGCCCGGCGACGACCGCGGTGCGTCCAGAACCATCGGCAGCGGTCAGGCATAGCCGCGGGGACCCCTCGTTCGCGTTCCATCGCGCAAAAAGGATCTGGCGGCCATTCGGCGACCAGAGGGGGGAGGTGTCGTTATAGCGGCCGAAGGTGATCTGCCGGCGCCCCGTCCCGTCCGGGTTGACCCGATACAGGTGGGAGTAGGTGCGTACGTTTGGCCGCGAGGGAGGGGAGTAGTAGCGCGCCGCGTAGACGATAGGGCGGTCTTGCGCCCACGTAGCGGTGCCCGCATGGAGCACCAGAACAAACGTCATCAGAACCAGGAGAGCCACCCGCTTCAAATCCAACTCCCTTTCTGCTTGGCGGTGGAGAACAAGGGCAGTCGTAGGCAGAGGAACCGCCGCAGGTTTTCGCGTATTCTGGCAATTATATCCCCCGAATCCCTGGCCGTGAGGTGTAACGACTTGCCCCGTTCCCGTTCCTGGTGTGCGCTCGCCGCCCTGCTCCTGCTGCTGCCCGCGATCGCTTGGGGGCAGGGGGCGCCCCCGGCCTCGAACCCGTCGGCGGCGACATCGCTGGTAGCGCGGCTCGGGTTCCGCTCCATCGGCCCCGCGTTCATGTCCGGGCGTGTATCCGGCTTCGCGGTGCACCCGAAGGACCGCTCTATCTACTACGTGGCGGTGGCCTCCGGCGGGGTCTGGAAGACCACCAACCGTGGCACCACATGGGAGCCGGTCTTTGAGAACGAGGGATCGTACTCCATCGGGTGCGTGGTGCTGGACCCGAAGAACCCGAACGTGGTGTGGGTCGGCACAGGCGAAGCGAATGCCCAGCGCAGCGTCGGCTACGGCGATGGAGTGTACCGCTCAACCGACGGCGGACGCACCTGGAAGAACCTGGGGCTCAAGGCGTCCGGACACATTCAGGACATCGTCATCGACCCGCGGGACTCGAACGTCGTCTATGTCGCCGCGCACGGGCCGCTCTGGAGCGCGGGCGGCGAGCGCGGCGTCTACAAGACCACGGACGGCGGCAAGACCTGGGAGCGGGTGCTATTCGTCAGCGACGACACGGGGGCGGCTTCCCTCGTGATGGACCCGCGCAACCCGGATATCCTCTACGCCTCCGCCTGGCAGCGGCGTCGCCATGTCTTCACCTACATCGGCGGCGGGCCAGAGAGCGGCATCTACAAGTCCGTGGACGCCGGCAAGACGTGGACGAAGGCGCAGAGCGGCATCCCGGGCGGCGACCTCGGGCGCATCGGGCTGGCCATCTCGCCCGCCGACCCGGACTACCTGTATGCAACCGTGGATGCCGGGGAGAACGGCAGCGGCATCTACCGATCAACCGACGGCGCGGCACGCTGGGAGCGGCGCGGCTCGTACATCGCGCAGGCGATGTACTACGGCCAGATCGTCGCCGACCCGAAGGACCGGGAGCGCGTGTACCTGCATGACGTGTACCTACAGGTCTCCGATGACGGCGGGCGCACGGTGCGCCCGCTGGGTGAACGCAATAAGCACGTGGACAACCACGCCCTCTGGATCGACCCGGACGACACCCGGCACTGTCTGGTCGGATGCGACGGCGGCATCTATGAGACGTTCGACCACGGCGCCACCTGGCAGTACAAGCAGAACCTGCCCGTGACGCAGTTCTACCGTGTGGCTGTGGACAATGCCCTGCCGTTCTACAACGTCTACGGCGGGACGCAGGACAATAGCAGCGTCGGCGGGCCGTCGCGCACCAAGAGCCCCGGCGGCATCGCGAACGACGACTGGTTTGTCACCCTGGGCGGGGACGGCTTCCACCAGCAGATCGACCCGACCGACCCGAACATCGTCTACTCCGTGCTCCAGTACGGTGTCGCCTCCCGATTGGACCGACGGACGGGCAGGAGGGTTGGTATCTCGCCCGTCGAGGGCAAGGGGGAGCCAGCGCTCCGCTGGAACTGGGACTCGCCGCTCAAAATCAGCCCGCACGCGCCCAAACGACTGTACTTTGCGGCCAATCGCGTGTTTCGCAGCGACGACCGGGGCGACCACTGGAAGCCGATCAGCCCGGACCTGACCCGCCAGCTCGACCGGAACCTTCTGACTGTGATGGGCAGGGTGCATCGCGTGGACGCGATCGCCAAGAGCGAATCCACCTCCGAGTACGGCAACATCGTCGCGCTGGACGAGTCGCCGAAGAAGGAGGGGGTGCTGTACGTCGGCACCGACGACGGCCTGATCCAGGTGACCGAGGACGGCGGCGCGCACTGGCGCAAGGTCGAGACGTTCCCGGGGGTGCCCGACAGGACCTATGTCAGCTACCTCACGGCCTCGCATCACGATGCCCGCACCGTCTACGCGGCGTTCGAGAACCACAAGAACGGCGACTTTGCCCCTTATCTGCTCAAAAGCACGGACGCCGGGAGAACCTGGGTCTCGGTGGCGGGCGACCTGCCGAAGAACGAGCCGGTGCTGGTGGTGAAGGAGGACCCGGTCACCCCCGGCCTGCTGTTCGTGGGGACCGAGTTCGGCGCGTACTTCTCGCGGGACGGCGGGGCGCACTGGCAGAAGTTTGGCGGTCTGCCCACGATTCCCGTGCGCGATATCGCGATCCACCTGCGCGAGGGCGATCTGGTGCTGGCGACCTTCGGGCGTGGCATCTATGTGCTGGATGACTACACGCCCCTGCGTGCGGCAACGCACGAACTGCCCGCGAAGGAGGCGTTCCTGTTCCCCGTGCGGGACGCACTGGCTTACGAAACGTACTCTCGACTCGGCGGGGGCGGGCGCGGCAGCCAGGGGGAGACGTACTTTCTGGCCCCCAACCCGCCCTACGGCGCCACATTCACCTGTTACGTGAAGGAGGTGCCGAAGACGCTTCGGCAGAAGCGGCGCGAGACGGAGCAGGAGGCGGAGCGCAAGAAGGAGACACCGCCCTATCCGACCGCCGAGCAACTACGGGCCGAGTCCCTGGAAGAGGCGCCCGCTCTGGTCTTCACCATCACAGACAGCCAGAACAACGTGGTGCGCCGCCTGACGACCGCGGCGGGGCCCGGCGTACGCCGCGTCACCTGGGACCTGCGGGGCGCGAGCTTCTTCGCGGTGACCTCGCCCGGCGGCGGGCGCGCGGGCTTCCATGTGATGCCAGGGACCTACAAGGTGTCGCTCGCCCTGCGGGCGGGCGGCGTCGAAAAGCCGCTGGCGGGGCCGGTGTCCTTCGCCGTGAAGGTCGGGCCAGAGGAGGACCTGACGCCCGCGCAGCGCGCGGACCTTCTGGCTCTGCGGGGGCGCGTGGCGAAGCTCCAGTCAGCGTTCCAGGGTACGAGCGCCGTGCTGGACACGCTGCAGGAGCGGGTCGCCCTGATGAAGCAGGCCGTGGAGGACGCGCCGCAGGGAACGCCCGCGCTGCGGGCACAGGCGCGGGCCCTGGAGGAGAAGCTGCAGGCGACCGCACTCGCGCTGCGGGGCAACCCCGAGGCGAACTCCCGCACCCGCCCCGCCCCGCCGTCGGTCGCGAGCCGCATCTCGCGGGTGACCTCCACCATGCTCGGTGAGAAGACCCTGCCGACGGGGACCACGCGGGAGCAGTTCGCCATCGCTTCCGAAGAGTTCGCCGGGGTACTGGCGACCGTGCGCGCCCTGGCCACCGTGGACATCCCGAAGCTGGAAAAGGCCCTGGATGCCGCCGGAATCCCTTACACCCCCGGCCGCCTGCCGGACTGGAAGCCGTAGGGCCCTCACCCCCTGCTCTCCG
>CALEKU010000011.1 GCA_937902745.1 uncultured Armatimonadota bacterium | reverse complement strand
CAGAGCGAGTGGCAGGGGAAGCAGGCAGGAGCGGCGAACGTCACTTTCATGCAGAAACGCGGACCAGTCTCCCACGATCTCGCCGCGCCGCCCCCCGATGGCGTGACAACGCCGCACGACTGGGGCGACAGACCGATACCCACCGCCGGGGCGGACGCCCCGCGCGCGGTGGACACAGCGGTGACGGAGGCGATGCGTCGCCACGGGATTGTGGGCTGCGGGGTGTGCGTCCTTCGAGCGGGGCGTGTGCTCTTTGCCCGGGGCTACGGCTACGCCGACCGCGAAAAGGAGCGGCCGTTCCTGCCGACCACGGCCACCCGCTGCGGCAGCCTCGCCAAGCCGGTCACTGCCCTGTGCGCTCTGCTGCTGTGCGACGCCGGAAAGCTGCGCCTGGACGAGCCGATCCTGCCCCTACTGAAGGAGGTCGGCATCATGCCAAAGCCGACGGGACGGCGGCGCGGGGCGGACGAGCGCGTTGCCCGCATCACCGTGCGGCACCTGATGGACCACACCTCCGGTCTGCCGCGCGGCGCAACCTACACCGCGTGGCGCCCGAACCGCGATGTGGGCGCCGCCCACCGGCTGAATCGGGTCGCCACCGCAGCGGATGTGGCCGCGGACGCCCTCGGGAACTTCGATCTGGAGGACGAACCGGGCGCGTCGTTCCGCTATGCCAATGCCAACTACGTGCTGCTGGCCCGGGTAGTCGAGGCGCGCGGCGGGATGCCGTTCGGAGACTTCCTTGCCCGGGTCTTGGCCCCGCGCTTCGATGTTCCCGCGAACGAAGTGTTCGTCTCCCGCAACCAGGACGCGCCGGACAGCCCGGCCCGCGGGGCGAATGAGGCGGCCTACTACCAGACCAGCGCCGAGCGGTACGTCTCATACCGCCCCGAGGAGCGGGCGCGCGGCCAGATGTGGGGCGAAGCGTATCGAGGCTACGCTACCGAAGCGTCAGACGGCGCGGGAGGTATCGCCTGCTCCGCGCTCGCGCTCGGGAAGGTGCTGGCGAATCTGAGTGGAGCGCGCCCCACCCTTGCGGCGGCGTCCCTGCACGAGATCGCGACCGCGCCGGACGCCTGGCGCAAACGCCCGGACTTCGACCCGCGGGAGACGCGCTTCTACAGCAAGGGGTTCTACGTGTACAACCACCGCGGCGAAGCGCGCCCGCTGCTCGCCCACGGCGGGATGACCAACCACTGCGGCGGTGTGATCGGCTACAATGCCGGCTACCGGTTCGTGGCGGTAAGCAACGGGAACACCCCGGCGGGGCCGTACGTGGATGCCCTGCTCGACCGCGCGCTGGCCGAGTCCGTGAAAGAGATGGGCTAGCCCCACAGAGTCACGGCCCTCCGCGCTTCCCTGCTGCCATGACCTCCCGCTCCGGCGTGGTGGGAGCCAGGGCGGACTCCAGCGCCTCGACGCTGGGGAACGGCCCCGTGGCCAGGCCGCCCCGGAAAACACAGCAGATCTCCAGCACCCGCCGCACCCACGGGGCGTGGTCCGGCCCGAGGACCACCGAAACCGTGCCGCCCTGCGCGCGCACCGACGCGCAGGGCCGTGCCAGGAATCCGACCGGACTTCCGTGGAAGTCGGTCACATCCGTCATATCGAAGGCCACGTGGCGGGGACGAAACGCTTCTACATCGCGCGCCACCGCCCGCGCCAGCGCGAAGGGCAGCCGCTCCGTGTCGCGCGCATTGCCCTCCATCCGGTACAGGAGCAGCCCGTACCGCCCGCGCAGTTCGCGCGTCGCTCCCTCGATTTCGGTTCCGTCCACATCCCGGCACGGCTCCCGCACGTCCACAGCCCCTCCCAGCGCCTGTTCGCGACTTTCCGCCGTGGTGCAGCGGGCCTCACCGCCGCACCACGACAGTATAGCAAGCGCAAGCCGGTATTTTGCAGGAGAGGCCGAGCGGGTCCGCACTTATTTTTCGCTCTCGCTGCGGGATTAGCCCCAGTACAGGGTGCTGGCCGCCGGACGTACCACCATCTCGCTCATATCCACCTGTGCGGGCTGGGATACCGCGAAGCAGACCGCCCGCGCGATAGAGTCGGCCGGGATTGCCATCGCCCTCACCTCACCGATCATTTCGCGGGTCCCCTCGTCCGTTATGCCCTCCGCCAGTTCCGACGCGGTCACCCCGGGCGTGATTACGGTCACGCGGATATCCCCTGAGGACTCCAGGCGCAGCCCCTCCGAGATCGCCCGCACCGCGAACTTTGTGGCGCAGTACACCGCACCCGTCGCCACCACCTCATGCCCGCCCGTGGAGGCGACATTGATCACGTGCCCGGCCCCCTGCGCCTTCATCGGCGGCAACGCCGCCGCGATGCCGTAGAGCACCCCCTTGATGTTCACGTCCACCATCTGGTCCCACTCGTCCACCTTGAGCCGCTCCAGAGGCGACAGCGGCATCACGCCCGCGTTGTTCACAAGCACGTCCACCCGCCCCCACGTATCCCGCGCCAGGCTCACCAGCGCCTCCAGATCGGCCCGGTTCGTCACGTCGGTCGCCCGCCACACTGCCTCACCGCCTGCCGCCCGGATCTCCTCGGCCAGCGTCTCCAGCCGCTCGGCCCGACGCGCTCCCAGAACCACCCGGGCACCCTGCGCCGCCAGCATCCGCGCCGTCGCCTCCCCAATGCCGCTGCTCGCCCCGGTCACCACCGCCACCTTGCCCGCGACCCCGCCCGTGACTTCTGCCCTCGTAAACATTGTCAGATCCTCCGTATGCGTTCTCGCACGCCGTACCGGATTATTCCGGGTCGGGCGCATCGACGGGACAAGTATAGCGCCCGATGATTATACGGAGGTAGAATGATCCTGCCTTATTCTTGCCTGATCCTGCAGAGAAGCAATGAAATGCCAGAAGATGCGGAAGTGAGCGCCCGGCTCGAAGACCGACGCGCCGAGCTATGCGCCCTGATCGAGCGCTACACGAGGGGACGGGACGGAGTCTATCCGCTCCCGATCGATGCCGACCAGCCGGCCGCGCTGTACCTCTACCACGCATCCACGCCGGGCCCGGCGACGTTCGGCGTGTACGCCCCCTGCGTCTGCCTGATCGCCCGCGGCGCCAAGCGCGTACTGCTGGGCGCAGAGGCGTTCACCTACGATCCCGGGCACTACCTCCTGGGCTCGGTGGACCTCCCGGTGATCGGCCAGATTACGCGCGCCACGCCCCACGCACCGCACCTCGCCCTGCGGCTCGACCTGGACCCGGCCGCCATCACCGCGGCGGCGGCAGAGTTACCCGACGTCGAGTATCCGGAGGCGTGTGGCCCTCTGAAGGATCAGCGCGGCATGGCGGTGGGACGCCTGGACCTGGAACTGCTGGACGCTGTGGTACGACTCGTTCGTCTGCTTGGGGAGAGGGGGAATGGCGGCGCTGCGGCCCGGGCGGCGCTTGCCCCCCTGATGACCCGCGAGATCATCTACCGCCTGCTTACGGGGGCGCAGGGCGCGCGGCTGCGGCGCATCGCGGGGGAGAACAGCGCCGTGCAACGGGTGGCGCGGGCCATTGCCTGGCTTAAGGAGCACTATGCCGAGCCGGTGCGGGTCGCGGACCTGGCCCGGGAGGCGCACATGAGCCCATCGGGCCTGCACCATCACTTTAAAGCCGTCACCGCCCTGACCCCGGTGCAGTTTCAGAAGCGGCTGCGCCTGCAGGAGGCCCGCCGCCTGATGCTGGACGAAGGACTGGACGCCGCGAATGCTGCGTTTCAGGTAGGCTACGAGAGCGCGTCGCAGTTCAGCCGGGAATACCGGCGCCTGTTTGCCGCGCCGCCCCGCCGGGATATCACTGCTCTGCTTCGTTCCGGCGCCGGGCAGGAGGCCACCCCGCCCCTGCCGCGGGTGCCGGTTCTCAGCCCCTAGCGGAACTGGCCGCGGCCTCTTTCCGCTGAAGACGCTCGTAGGCCGACTCCGCCTCCGCGCCCAGGCTCCAGCCGGGCGGGTCGCTTGCCGGGAAGGTTCCGTCGATGTCGCGGTCGATCTCCGCCTCGATCGGGTCCTCGCTCGGTATCGCCTCCGGTGGTGGCGGGTCCAGCGCCCCGCCGCGTCCCGCGGACACATCCGCCGTGTCGTCGTCTTCTACCTCGTCGTTCACGGGCCGGTTGACCCGCTCCGCGATCTTCTCTATCGTCACTGTGACTCCCCTCCCTCTTGCTGTGGCGTCGCGCACTCGTGCGCGTCTGCTTCGGATATACCCGGCGCGGCGTAGCCTCACGCCCCCGGGAGCCGGAGTCGTTTCACCAACAGGCTACCGCGCCGCGGGAGAGTTGCCTGCCGCTGCCACGCGGCGGCGCCTGCCGCTACGCTGGTGCTCGAAGCACAAGAGGCTTCCGCCGAACCGCTCGGCATTGTCACGGCAGTACGCCGCCACCTTCTCGGTGAGCGGGCGTCCACACACCGCGCAGACATCCGACGCGGTTGGTCCCCCCGACGTGGTCGGTTCGGCTGACGCCGGCTCGGCCGATGCCGGTTCGCTCGCCGCCGTTCCTTCCCCAGGCGACGACACCGGCACCACCTCTTCCGCAGGAGTCTCTGGCGCGCGGAGCGGACGGTGGTGTGCGGGCAGGAACGCCAGGATGTTCTCCAGTTCGCCGCGCGTCAGCCCGCGTCCGCGGTGAAGGCCAGGCGAAATCAGGCCCGTCAGCAAGCCCGCCTCGCGGCGCTGCCGGGCGAGGGCTTCTTCTACCTTCGCCACCGCCTGATCGGCCTTGCACACCTCGGGGAGCGGCAGTTTCTTGGGGTTCGGACGGTCGATGATGCCTGTGTCGGAGATCGCGACAATTATGTCGTAGCTCACCGCGCCGAAGTACGCCTGTACCAGTCCGAGCATCTTGCCGGTAAGTTGCGGCGCGTGGTCGTTGAGGTATTGGATCAGAAAACGGGCCTGCCGCTTCGCCTGCTCGATGGGCGAGGGCATTCCCTGCTGTCGCGAGCCATAGACCCGCACCCACTCCCCATGCTCGTTGACTCGCACCCGCCCGTGGACGCTCTTGCTCTCCACGATCACCAGACCCGCGCGGTGGATAATCAGGTGGTCGATCTGCGCGGCGTCTTCCCCGCGCTCCAGGCGCAGGCCGTGCAGTACGAACACACTCTTACTCTCCCCGTACGCCCGGCGAAGGTAGTGGGCCATCTGCTCCTCGGCCTCTCGTCCTGCCTTCGTGAACACGTCCTCCCGCCCCGCCGGGGTCTCTCGCTCCATGACAATCATCGGTACGCGCGTCTCCTTCCGGCTCCATTTTCGGCAAGACCCGTGCCGCCCAGGAGGAATTAGCCGCGGCCCTCGCGGAAGCGCTGGTAACGGACGTCAAGGGCGTCCCGGTCCGGATGCAGGGCAGTCTCCCGGGGGAGGAGAATACGCTGCCCATGGAGCTCCTGCAGGCCATGGAGGAGCAACGGGCCGTCGCTCTCGCGCAGAATGTCGGGGCGGATTTGCACCGCGTAGTCGGGCGTGATGCCGAGCAGCGCGGCGTCATAGGCGGCGTGGTGGAGTTTGCAGAGCGCGAGGCCATTGGTGATGGCAGGCCGCCCCCGGGGATCGCGGTCGGGGATGATGTGGGCGGCGTCGAGGAGCGGGTTATGTCGCAGGCGGCATACCGCGCACCGCTCCCGATATGCCTTGAGCACCCACTCGCGGAAAGTGCCCTGGTGGAGGCGCCGCCGCACCAGAGCGGTAACATAGCCACGGCGGGCTTCCGCCTCCACCGGGAGGGCAGCAGCACCGGGCGCATCTACCGCCGCTGCGTACGCTGGCTGCTCTCCCTCGGCCACCCGATCCGTTGAGGGCGACGCTGCAACCGTAGCCGGGTCGTCCGCCTGCACCCGGAAGGTAAGCGTGGCGGGATCGTCGCCCACGATGTAAACGGGCCACACCGCGAGGTAGCGCCCGACCGCAAGCCCGTGGAGGTAAACAAGTGGCGTCCCCTCCTCCATCGCCCGTCGCAGTCCGGTATTGTCGCGGTGGCGCGGGTCGGTCCCACGGTAACGGTATAGAAGCCCGTTCTCGGTGATTGTGTCGTCGTAAGGACTGTTGGGCGACGTCGTGATCGTGAGCGGGACTTGGAGACGCCGTGGGGTGAAGATGCCCTGCGGCGCGACCAGGGGCACCCGCTCGCCCTCGAACACAAACCCCTCCTGTAGCCGCTGCCGGGGCAGCACGTCGCCCAGCAGATCGGTCTGCTCGCGGAGCCAGTCAAAGGCGCGCAGGCGCAGGCGTGCGTCGAAGGTATCCATACGCGGAGGTGCTGCCGTCAGGTTCGCGGGGGGCCAGGACGGTTCCTGCCCACATTTTGAGTCGCCACTCCGGGTAGCCGCCATGCCTCTACGGGTCCTGAAGGCCGCTGGCGGCCACTGCGAAGGTGGGTGCCCCCGCGGAACCCGTAGCGTTTCGGGGTCGGAGGCGCTATAACGAAAGGCATGAAGTACCTTTCGCCTGCCGCACTTGTTACGACTGTCTGCCTGCTGCCGCTTGTTGCACCCGCCCGGGCGCAGGCCCCGGCGGCGAAGCCCGCGCCGGCCGCCGCTGCCCCTGCCCGCACGTACCTGACTGTAGGAGACCCCGCGCCCGCCCTGAAGCCCGCTAAATGGATCAAAGGCACACCCGTAACGGCCTTCGCGCCGGGGCAGGTCTACGTTGTGGAGTTCTGGGCAACGTGGTGCGGGCCGTGCAAGGAGAACATCCCTCACCTGACCGAGATGGCGAAAAAGTACGCCGAACGCGGCGTGACCGTGATCGGCGCGAGCATCTGGGAAGAGGCCAAGGACGACGGCACCGACGCGCTGACCCGGGTAGCCGACTTTGTGAAGCAGCAGGGCCCGAAGATGGACTACGTGGTGGCGGCGGACGGTGCCGACAACGCCATCGCGGACGCCTGGATGGAGCCCGCCGGTGAGAAGGGCATCCCCTGCGCGTTCCTGGTGGGGCGCGACGGCAAGATCGCCTGGATCGGGCACCCAGCCCGGATGGAGGCGGTGCTGAACGCCCTGCTGGACGGCAAGCACAACGTGGCAGCGGAGCGGGAGAAGCGCGAGCTGAGCGTCGGGGTGCTGCGCCCGATCGACGAGGCGGTGGCGGCGAAGAACCACCCTGCGGTGGTAAAGCATGTGGAGGCCGCCCTGGCGAAGAAACCGGACCTGCTGCCGTCGCTGGCCTATCCGTACCTGATAGCGCTGTACCATTCGGACCTGCCAAAGGGGCGGAAGGTGACGCACGACATCCTGAAGGAGTCCGACCACGCACCGGGCGCCTACCAGATGATCGGGTCGATCGCGGCGACGCAGGTAGACCTGTCGCCGGAGGCCCGGCGCTTCGGTATCGAGATCCTGGACGAGGCGATCCGGCGGTGGCCAAAGGAGTTTATGTACCGGGCCATCAAGGCGGACGCACTGTTCCACAGCGGCGATACGGCGGGAGCGCTGACGCTGGCGCGCGGTGCCCTGGCGGACGCCGAGAGCGCTCCGACGCCCTCGGCGCAGGTACTGACACTCATCAAGAAGAACATCGCCCGCTACGAGGCGGCCAAGAAGCCTTAACCACTTCGATAGCGACACAATTTAGAGACACCGACACGTCGCTCTGCGCAGCCATTGCCGCTTAGGGTCTGCCTATCAGGGCACTCATAAGGTATCTGCAGCGCGTTTTTACGGACAAATGCCCTTTCGCCACCTCAGGTTACGAGTGGCGAAAGGGCATTTGTCCATGATATTATGAGTGCATAGTCGAGTTGACGGACCCGCGAGGCGGGCGAGACATCGAGACTGACAGCGACTCTGCTTCCGGGGCAGCGTCGCTTTTTTGTTTTTGGGGAGAGGGCAACGGCAAAAAAACCATCGCCCCGGGACCTGTACAGGTCCCGGGGCGATGGTTTTTATTGGGGAGGATAGATCCTCAGCCGCGGGTGATTACCAGCGGCCGCGACCGCCGCCACCACCGCCACTGCGGCCACCGCCGCCGTAGCCGCCGCCACCGCGGGAATCCTCACGGGGCTTGGCCTCGTTCACGGTAAGGGAGCGGCCGCCCAGGCTGTAGCCGTCGAAGCGGGCGATGGCCGCCTTGGCCTCCTCGGCGTCCGGCATCTCAACGAAGCCGAAGCCACGGCTCTGGCCGCTGTACTTGTCCTCGACCACGTGAGCGTCGGTGACGTTGCCGGCCTCAGCAAAGAGGGAGCGAAGCCCCTCGGTGTCGGTAGAGTAGGGAAGACCCCCAACGTAGATGCGCATTGCGCTTCTCCTGATATGGCCTTCGCATGACGCGCATGCAGTATTCGTGCGGCACGGGGACAAACAGGAGAACAGGAGGCCAGAAACGGGGTGAACCGAAAACGGACGCGTCTGAAACTGTTGGCTCGCTCAGTGCCCGCGGGGCGGAAGGCCGCGCCTCGCGAACGCACAGAACAATGTATCACACCTCCGAAGCCGCCGCCACCCGCCCCGGAAATAATTACAGCAATATATTTACTCGCCGTTTTTTGAGCCTATTGTGAGACATCCAACCCAACAATCAACCCGACACATCCACATAATCAGGCTTCTACTGCCCTACCTGAGGCACTCACAGGCGCGTACATCCGATTATCCGGCATCTATGCAGGCAGCTCTTATACTGGCGAAATGCCCCATGGATATGGTACTATATAGGCATAGTCGAGTTGACAGACCCGCGAGGCGGGCGAGAAGACTCGACTAAGAGCGACACTGCTTCCGGGGCAGCGTCGCTTTTGTTTTTTTCAGGAGCCCTCTGCCGTGCCCCCCACCCTGCCCGATGCGCGTACGCCCCTACACCTCACGCCCTACCGTGACCGCTGGGAAAAGGACGACCCGCACGCCAATTTCAAAGCGGAAGTGGCCGCCTATACCTGCGCCGACCCGCTGCCCACCCTGGAGGTACTGAGCCGAGAGACGGGCATCCCGTTGGAGAGCCTGGTGCGCTACATCCTGGTGAAGTGGACCGCCTCCGGAGCGGAGGCTGTGCTGGCGATGACGCCCATCGTTTTCCAGCAGATGCGCGGGCATGTCGATGCGGCGGAGGCCGCAGGCACCGACGCCGCCCGATTGGAGGCGTATGAAGCGCTGCGCCAGATGATTGGCTGGCTGGGCGCCGCAGAAGCGGAACCCGCGGCCCCCTAAAGTGACTCGTAGGTTACCGGGACGGTCTGGCCGGTGCGAGCGGCCCGGTCGATGGCCTCGTAGAGCGCCATGCTCTTGTAGCCCTCATAGATAGAGGAGCGGGACGTGGCGCGGCCTTCGCGCAGGGCGGCGACGAAGTCCGCGATTTCGGCAAAATGGCCGGTCTCATTGCCGCTGTCGCCCTGCGAGGTGAACGTTGGCGGCTCCCGCCACTCCGCCGCCTTCCCTCCCTCAGCCAGACGCCAGGAGCTAGAGTTCCGGATGCTCATCCAGCGCCCCCCGCCCGCGGTCAGCTCTACCTCCTCGGTCGGCACGGAGAACGACCGGCCGTCCGAGAGCGTCAGCGTCCCCACCGCGCCCGAAGCGAAACGCAGGCTCACCGCGTAGTCGTGTCCGTCGCGGGTGAAGCAGGAGATCGCTTCGGCGTCCCCCGCCAGATACTGCGTCAGGTCAATCAGGTGGATGCAAAAGTCCAGCAGGAACGAGGTGCGCGGGGTGTCGTTCGCGTAGGGCGCGGAGCAGTAGTCGGCAGAGAAGGCGCGTAGCCCCTCCCCCGTCGGCAGCGAGTCGAGCCACTGCCGGGCGCGCGTGTAGGCCGTGCTGTAGCGCTTCTTAAACGCAGTGACGCACAGCAGGCCGCGCTCTGCCGCGAGGCGAGCGACCGCAAGGGCCTCCGTGGCGGAGGCGGCAGGCGGCTTTTCGGTGTAGACGGGTAGGCCACGGGCCAGGATGCGGGACGCCAGAGCGGCATGCGCCTCCGGCCCGATGCACACCATCACGGCGTCCGGCGCTTCGGCATCGAGCATGGTGTCGAGCTCCGTGTAGGGAGCGCCGCCGAACCGGCGGGCGTTGCGCTCCGCGCGCGTGCGGTCCAGGTCGCACACACCCACCAGATGCGCCCCCGCCTTACCGAGGTAGGGATACAGGCAGCGCGTGGCGTGCCCCCCCGCACCGACCACGCACACGCGCGGGTCGCGATCTCCCGTTGCGTTCACAAAGTCGCCCCTTTCTTCTCGCCGGTATCCGGAGAAATCAGGTTCCGCAGCACATACTCCCGCGCGTCGCGGCAGTAGCGGACCGTGTTCTCCGGATCGGCCACCTCCATTTCGATACAGTACATCCCCCGGTAGCCCCGGTCGCGCTCCAGGTGTACGAACAGGCCCGGCAGGTCGATCTCGCCGGCACCGAACGCGACCGACTGCCTCCCTACCTGATCTTTAATGTGAACGTAGGCGATGGCGTCTCCCAGGGCATCCACGGCCGCGCGCCAGCCGACGCCTGCACTGTGGTAGTGCCCCACCTCCAGCAGAGGGCGCAGCCGTGCATCGCCCGCGCCCTCCAGCACCGCCCGGACATCCTCCGGCCGCTCCAGAGCGGTGCCCGCGTGGTTCTGTACGACTACCGTCACACCAAGCGGGGCGGCAACGTCCAGCACAGGTCCAGCAGCGCGGACATAGGTGGGAATGTCGGCCGCCTTGAGCAGCACGATCTCCGCGCCCACCGCGGCCGCGAAGCGCACGGCACGGATGGCGGTGTTCAGGGTCTCCGCAAAGCGGTCACCGGGAAGGACGCGCGGCAGGTGCAGGGCAGCGAAGGTCATGCCGCCGCAGGCATCGCCCAGAGCGCGCAGGGCGTCGGGGTCATCGGCCGCCGGGTCCACGCACGAGGCGGCCCAGTCGGTGAAGAGTTCGAAGCGACGATAGCCCACCTCAGCGAACGCCCGCAGCACCGCAGGCAGAGAGTCGCGCGGCAGCGAGCAGGAGCTTATCACCAGACGGTCTCCGGGGTCGTCGGTCGGGGTGCCCCCCTCGGACCCGGTCAGTCTCGGATGCATCATTGCCTCCCCGGCGCACCCTCATTCGCCGCCGTCTCTGGTGACCGCGGCTGTGCGCCCTTTGGGAGTACGTTCTGCTTTTCCCGTGCGTCTTCCTCGCCCGCTACATCCGTGCACTCAGTACCCCGGCATCCGCTGGCCGTCGCGCTTCAGGGGGTCGACCACCCGCACGTGTACGCGTGGAACGCCCGCCGTCAGAGTCCGCACCCGCACCTCGTGCGGCCCGGCAGCGGATGGTGTAAAGGGGTACGTCCGGCCCTGCCAGTCCGCGCGCTGTCCGCGGGTTCCGGCGCGCACCCCAAAGCGTCCGGTCTGCTCTGGCAACACTACCTCCCCTGCCGGCCCGCGTAGCGAGAACACTACCTGAGCATCTTCCGCGGGAGGCCGGAGGGGGTCTGAGGTCGGACTCAGGAACAGTTCGTGCGCCACCCCCGGGTGTTCCACCGAAAAGGGCACCGTCCGCTCTCCCGGCCCCCCGTCCACCATCTCCTCATGCAACGTGGTCGCGCGTAGGCCGCTGTCTACCAGGAAGGCATAGAGGGCAAATACCGCCCCGCCGAGCAGGAGGCAGACTGCCGTGACACGGGTCCGTCGGCGCAGAGCCGGATCACGGGTGACTTCCGGGTGACGTACCGCGACTGTCCATGTCAGCAGAGCGAACAGGGCGAAGGCACCAAAGGTAAGAAGGCCAAGCAGATGGCTATTATTCATGTTGTCCGTTTTTATTAGCCGGGTCCTGGGGCTAACGCTTTTTTAACGGGGCGTTGGTACAGTGGAGCCGTAAGACCGTTATACTCGTGCCAGACGGCAGCACACAAGTGCGGAAAGCGAGCGGATACCATGACTCCCTTCCCTTCCCTCCCCCGGAATCTGCGGAACGTGCGGACCCTGCTCGTGGCAGCAGCGGTCGGGTGCGCCCTGCTCGGCGCCACAGGCTGCGACGACGGAGACGAGGATCTCGACGATACCACGCCTCGCCAGTCCCGGAGCGCCGGAGAGTTGGGCAGGACGACGGACAGCGCGGACCCGCTCACGACCGACAACAGCGCGGCGAACGGCGACGCCGCCGACATGGTTTCGATGGACGAGCCGACCGAGAATGCCTACACGGTGCAGGTGCCCCAGGGATGGAAGCCGACTCTGGGGTTGGTGCAGGTCTACGATCAGAAGAAGCCGACCGTCACCCTGACCGCTCCAGGCGGGGAAGCGTTCCTGTTCCTGGGCGACCCGCAGATGCCGGCCTACGCTCTGCCGTCGCCGCAGTTCAATGAGAACTCGCTCCTCGCGAACGCGAACCCGATGCTCAAGATCTCGCCCTACAAGCCCGCGAAAGAGTACTTCTCTGAATACCTGAAAAAGAAGTTCGGCAAGTTGCCGGAGTTCCGCATCGTCGGTATCGCGCCGAACCCGAAGGTAGAAAAGATGGTCCGCGAGTCCGCGCAGCGCCAGGGCATGGACGCCCAGGTAGACAGCGTCGTGATCGCCTTCGACTACCAGGATAACGGCAAGCGCATCCGCTCCCTGGTGAATGGATCAACGATCCAGTTTGGGCAGATCTGGGTGGCGGACATCAACGGCGTCTCCACCGGGGGCGATCCCACCCGGTACGGCGACCTTCTGCTGCGCGTCGCGAGTTCGTTCCGTATGAACCCGCAGTGGCAGGAGCGCCAGCGGGCGGCGAGCCAGGCGCGCCATGAGGAGACCATGGCGATGATCCAGCGCAACACCGAACGGATGACCCGCCGCCACGAGGCAAACATGGCATGGATACGCGAGAGTTCCGCCCGCCATCAGGCGCGCATGGACTCCCTCCACGCGGCCGCCGACGCCCGGAATGCTGCCTGGAAGGCGCGGGACGCGGCGAGCGACCACTCGCACCAGCAGTTCCTAAACTACATCAAGGGCGAGGAGACGGTGGTCAACTCCTCCGGTGTGGAGTCTCAGGTCCAGTCGGGCCAGGGCCGCTACTTCCGCCACAAGACTGAGAACACCTACATCGGCACGGACGCCACCCAGGAACTGGAAGACCTGCGCAAGAACTGGGGCCTGAACCCGGACGACTACGAGAACGTTCAGATCAAGCGTTAGCTCACCTCACGACAGCACGAACGGCCCGGGTGCTCTCCGCGCACCCGGGCCGTTCTGTCGGATCAACCGCCGCTACTCTCGAACGCCGCCCGGCGCATCTGCTGGAGTACCGCGGCCGGCACCTCTACCGTGCGGTTCTCGAATCCGCCTGCGTAGCACACGCCGGTCTCTTCCTCCTCGTCCTCGCCCGGCCGGGCGCGCAATACCGCCCGGTCCCCGTTCCGGCGCACCAGCACATACCACCCCGCCTCCAGGCCCTGCTCCGGCAGATGTGTCTCCAACCGCAGCAGGTCACCCGGCCGCGCGTCGTCGCCCACTTCCGTCCTCATGCCCCCATCTTAGCACGCGCGGCGTGCCCCCTGGCAATTCATCTACTGGCAAACCGTCTACCGGCATTTCTACCTTTGTAGCGGCACGAGCACCCGTGTTAAACTTCGCGCAGGCGGCCAGGCACCGTTGCCGCCCGCCATCCGAGGAGGATTCCCCATGCCCCGCCGCTTGCCCAGTCGCCGCCTGACTCTTGCCGCCGCCATTTTCGCATTTGCTGCCGCCGCCGCTGCGCCAGGAGCAGCGCACGCCCAGACGCTCCTCAACGGCAGCTTCGAGGCTGTGGACGCCAGCGCCCCGCCGTTCTACCTGCGGAGCCCCGACTCCACGCCCGGGTGGACGCAGATCGGCGACGGCGTGGACCTGCTCCACAACAACTACGAGCAGCCCACGCTCCCGGTGCTGGTGGACGCCTCGGACGGCGTCCAGTTCCTGGATCTGAACCAGCTCGGCGCGCTGGGCGGCGTGGAGCAGGTGGTCGGCTCCGTCATCGCGGGTGCTACTTACCGCCTGCAGCTGGACGCCACCGCATGGGCCACCAACTCGATCGGCGGAACCATCGGCTACGCGCTTTTTGACCCCACCTCCAACCTGATCCTCGCCTCGGGCTCCTTCACCGACAACGTGGGCGGGACGTGGACCACCCTCTCCCTGGACGCGGTGGCGACCTCGGACCAGATCGGGGTGCGTATCCAGGGCCTCGCCGCGCAGCAGGCCGGCATGGGCCTGGACAACGTCCGCCTGAACGCCGTAACGGCCGTGCCCGAAGCGTCGTCCCTCTGGCTCGCCGCTCTGGGCATCGCCCTACTCGGCCTGCCCCTCGCCCGGTGTCGCCGCGCGCCTTCCACCGCCGTCGCTACCGCCGTGCGCCAGGGCTGATCGCCTGACCGTCCCCCGACCGAGCGAAACCATGACTCATCCCGAACTTTGCAGCCATTGCCCGGCCTCCGGGCAATGGGGAGCGTCTCGACCAGCGGGATAGTCCCTCCAGAGTCGGCTTAGGGCACTTCGGAGTCGGTAGAGCGGGGCTGCTGTCTGGCGGCCCCGCTTTCCCGTCCGGTGGCAGAACTGGCGTAGCAGCCAACTGCGCAGCGTCACCAGTTCTGCCGCCAGCAGCGAGAGCAGGTAGGCGTAGGCGAGCGTGACGATGAGGAGCAGCTTCTCGCGTCGCTGCCAACTCCACAGCCTCGGCGACTCCATCGCAAGTTCGCTCTTGTTGTAGCGGAAGCACATCTCCACCTGCCATCGGCGCGCGTAGGCCAGCACGAGCGCGAGAGCCGCGTCTACGTCACGGACCGGTTCGGTGGTCAAAAGCAGCCAGGGTTCCTTGCCATCACCGGGTCTTGCACAGACCAGCCAGAGCGGATGCTCGGGCATCTCGGGATGACTGACCAGGGCGGCCAGCAGACCGAGTCTGCGGAACCTGCCGCTGGCCGCGTCCCAGACGATGCGCTCGCCCCAACTCCTCTGCCCGCGCAGCACCTGCCAGGCGGGTACTTCCTGCCCTTCGCCCGTGAGCAGCTTGAGGCGCTTGGGCCAGCGCACCACCAAGCGCACCGACTCGTGCAGGCAGGCAGACAGCCATAGCCCGCCCGCGTAGCCGCGGTCGAAGACGTGCAACACCCGCCGTCCCCAGCAGAAGGCGCAACGCCTCAGAAGGGTCGCCTGTACCGCCCGCAGATCCGTTTGCAGGTTACCTCGGGTAGAGAACCAGCGCATGGCGGCCACCGTGGGCGGGCCGGACGGGCCGAGGAGCAGCAGGCTGACCCAGTGCAGACCATTGACGAAGGTCGGTTTGCCCGGCGGACCGGGCCGCGAGCGCGCAAGGCGCTGGGCCTTGGACGAGCGCACAGGACACAGGTTCGCCCGCTCGACTTGCCGGCTTTCGGGCTTCTCCAGCACGCTCTCGTCCCACAGCAGCAGGGCGGGCTTGCCTTCGGACTCCAGGTGCGAAAGCCGACGGTCGGCTTGCTGCCAGAGCCAGTCACACACAAGGGCAGCGCTCCACTTGTCAGAGCGCAGCAGGTTGGAGAGGCGCTTGGTCCCGGCGGGAGCGCGAGAAGGCGAGAGGAGAAACGCTCCCAACTCCGAGAGCAGCAGGCCGTGAGCGCGGTTGCGGAAGGTCAGTATTGCTTCGACGGTCGCCAGCAGGCATCTGCCCAACGCCATTGCGTCAGCCGCATCGGGGCAGAGTCAGCCATTTTATACACCTTCCCCATCGATATTACTCTCCTACAGGAGCACAGAAAAAGTGGGAATAGGAGCGGTGTCCTGGCAATCTCCTACCTGGTAATTCTACCTTTGTCGCTGCGCGGGCCCCCGTGTTAAACTGCGCGCGGGAAGCCAGACAGGGAGCCACCCGCCCCCTGTTAAGTAGTTCATCCCGATTAGTGGTGGCACGCCTCCCACACCGAACTTTACGGGTTCGGGACGAATCCCGCTGGCGCGCATCGCGCAGTGTGACATTGCTTGAGACTTGGCCTGAGCCTGTATTCTGCAACTTTGGATAGGCTTCAAAAAGCGGGGTATACTCAACCAGATTTCTGCGGGTGTACTCTGTGATCTCCGACCTACAAACTTAGTAGCTCCTAACGATGTGATTACTCCCCAAGCCCCTCTTACCAAGGGCATGGAGTCAACTTTACCTATATGCAGCTAGCTTTTTCCACAAAAAACATCACACGCTTCATCATCACGGTCAATCTGTTCCTGATCTTTATGCACGTTGGGCTGCACCTGTTAGCCCACAAGTTTCCCGTCTACGTGGTGCACGTCGCGATGAGTCGCTTCGACGCCAACAGCGAAGCATCCGTGCCAACCTGGTTCTCCGAGGTTCAACTCCTTACGGTGGCAGTTTTCTTGGCACTGATCGCTTACTATAAGCGATCAGTTCAGGATGCTTTTGCCCGCCAGTGGGCTGGACTCGCGTTCATTTTCCTGTTTCTTTCTATGGATGAAGGCGCGAGTTTACATGAGTTGATCATGGATTTCACACGAGATATCACGGGAACTCTCCCCGGCTTTCTCCAGTTGGTGTGGGTTGTGCCCTTTATCCCGCTCGTGTTCATCGTGTTTTTGGCATACTGGAAGTTTCTGAAGCATCTCCCTGCTCCCGTTCGCCGGAACTTTCTGATAGCCGGTGGATTATTTGTGACGGGCGCACTGGTCATGGAGATGGTCGGCGCACAGATTAACGCCAGTGGTATGCCGCGCCGCTTCTCTACTATTGCCATAGCAATAGAGGAGGGGTTGGAGATGATAGGATGCGCCTGGTTCCTGATCACCCAGATCCGCTATATCCGGGACTACTTACCCGAATGCGTTGTCAAGTTCATTGAGTAAACGTACGGTCGTCTACGGACTGTTCTGCATAAACCGCATCTTTCCCCGCTTTTGTACAGGAGGGGCTCGCCAGTCGGGACTAGCGAGCCCCTCCGCAGCAAATACCACACTCGCCTTCCGCCTGGCTGGGATTCCTTTATAGCCAGGCCAACTCCACGCCCGAGCACTGTCATCGCTTGCAGCGAGTGCGCCCGGCAGACGCAGATGCAGATACCTTTTTCGGCGCCGCGGCGCCGGAGCCTGCTCCCCACAGACGCAGATACTCAGCGTACTGCTCGGAGGTGAACACCTGCTGGATGCGGGAGCGCCACCAGAGGTTCAGCTCCATCCCCTCCTCGGGGCGATGCGGGCGGCGGTTGCGGAAGGCGCGGGTCTTCTCGTCCTGCTGGACCCGCAGAGCGTCGTACTGCTTCTTCTGCGCGGGCGTGAGGCCCAGCCGCGCCACGATGGCGCGTTCGCGGGCCAATATGATGCGGTCGAACTCCTCCTGACTGGAAACGCGAGGGGGGCTGACCTGTGCGGTGGTCTCGGTAACGACCTGGCAGGCGAAGTCCCCCCCACCGGTCGGGTCGGCAGGCGGGGTGTAGGCGCGCACGCCGTGGGCGCAGAGCCCCACAAACAGGGTGATCCCGGCGGCGATGCCGACCGTGGTGCGGACGGTGCGAGCGGTGTTCATGCGGTACCTTCTTCGGGCGATGTCGCGAACGGGTGACGAGGGTGAGCGTGAGAAGGAGACTACCGGCGCGGGCGCGTGGCTACGGCCCGCCGGTGCCGGCTGCCACCGGGGCCGACCGGCCGTTCTTGCCCGGCGTGAAGGCGCGCGCCGGGGCTGCGTAACGGGCCGTGCGCTCCGGGACGTCGCGGGTCCGGGCGATGGCGGGGGAAACCGGGGCGCCCACCGCTGCCACCGCCGCGGCAGAGACCGGCGAAACCGGGACCCGGGAAACACCGACTGACTCTGTTACGTCGACCGCGACCGCGACGCCGGAAATGGGCGTGGGCGCCGCCACCGCCATGCCCGCTTCCTGCCGCTGCGACAGCGAAAGGCACGCCAGTACGAGCGCGAGGCCTACGGCCGGGGCGAGGCGCGGCGCCGCGACGGCCCAGCTGCGAAAAGGCGGGGCGAACAGGGCGTCCAGGCGCCGGTGCAGGGCGTGGAAGCCGTGGCCGAGGCCAAGCGCCCCGGCGACGGCCGACGCGGGCGAGTCCAGCGTAGACGACCGGCGCGACAGGGACAGGAGCAGGCGGGCGTACTCGCCCGCAGCCCCCGCATCGGC
>CALEKU010000010.1 GCA_937902745.1 uncultured Armatimonadota bacterium | reverse complement strand
TTCCAGTGTGACCCCGAGTCAATAATGGCATTGATAAAGTCGCGGCGCACCCATTTGTATCGTCCGAGGACTTGCCCCTCGTCCTCCCACTTAATGTATAGGCCCTCCGACAGATCTGTATCGTCGGTTTCGCGCCGCAGCACGAATTGCGGGTCCGATCCTACTGCAGTCGCGGCCGCGCGTAAACTTTCCCGCCACGCGGGGGATTTGTAGAGCGACGGTCGGACAAGCGCCGTGAGGTCCTTCTGACGGGCGAAGGTGCCGGTCTGGAGGACGGGGACGGAAACGACGGGATGCTCTGCGAGCATCGCGCGGCGTCGCTCGGTGGACAGGAACGTTTCCGTGTGCCGGTCGAAGATGTCGAACTCCATGAGGTAGTGCGGCAGGGCGTCGTAGAAGACCGTGTGCTTGGCGTAGAGCCACTCCCCGTAAAGGATGTAGCGGTCGGATAGGACGTCGCCCAGCCAGCTCTGGTGGACCGAGAGCCAGGTCTTGAGCAGGCCGAACTGGGCCTCGTTCGGGCCGCCGGTGAGTACGTGCCCCCGGCTCTGCGCCACGGCCTCGCCCTCCGGCGTGAACCACAGGCCGACGTTCGCGCCGTCCAGCTTCTCTTCCACCACGAGGTGCCGGCCCCGCAGGTCGGAGAAGGGCACCTGTTCCAGGTCCGCGTCCCCCTTTTGCAGGCCCGAGCCCTCGATGTGCCGCGTACGCGGGTATTTCAATAGGGTGTGCATCTTGCAATCTCTCCCCTGGCCATTGTCGCGCGGTGGGTGCGTTTTGCTAACCGGGTGGCCTTCCGTACAATAGCGTATGCTCCTTCCTCTCCAGACGCCTGCCCCGGCGCTCCCCGCGCCGGCTGCCTCCACTGCCGCCGCTCCGGATTTGCTGCCGGGCTTCCGCCGCGCGGCGCACTTCGGCGAGCGGGTGCGCGAGGGGTGGCTGGAGGGCGGGGTCCGCGTACTGCTCAATGCTCCGGCCACGGTGGACCCGGCGAAGCCGACGCGCCTGGTCGTGTACGCGACACCGAACGGCAACACGATCGAACAGACGCTCGGAAGCGCCGTGGCTCCGGGGACGGACTGGCACTTCGATATCCAGCACGTTGCGGCGCAGGGGCGACGGCTGCGTGAGGTGGCGCCGGACGCAAACATCGTGCTGGCGGTGGTCGAGGCGGAGGGGCTGAGCTGGCCCGCGTGGCGAGCGCGAACGCCCGACAACGCGGCGCGCATCGTCCGGGTGGTGGAGGCGCTGCGGGCGCAGACGCCGGGGGCGAACGTGCGGGTGACGCTGGCGGGGCACAGCGGCGGGGGGAGTTTCCTGTTCGGCTTTCTGAACGCGGCGGAGGCCGTTCCCGGCTGGGTGGAGCGCATCGCGTTTCTCGACGCGAACTATTCGTATAGCGACCGGGACCGGCACGGCGACAAGCTGCTGGCGTGGCTGAAGAGCGACCCGGACCGGCGCCTTTTCGTGCTGGCCTACGATGACCGGGAGATTACCCTGGACGGCAAGAAGGTGGTGGGGCCGGATGGGGGAACGTACCGGGCGACCGCGCGTATGCGCGAACGGTTTGCCCGGGACGGCGCGGCAACGGAAGCGAAGTCCGGACCGTTTGTGACGTTCACGGCGGCCGGCGGTCAGGCGGTGTTCCGGGTGCACACGAACCCGGAGAACAAGATCCTGCACACGGCGCTGGTGGGAGAGATGAACGGCCTGCTGGAGGCCCTGACGCTCGGCGGCACGTCGCGGGAGCGGTCCTGGGGGACGTTCGGCGGCCCGCGCGCTTACCGGGAGTGGGTCCAGCCCGCGGCCGGAATCCCGCCGCGTCCGAAGAACGCGGAAGGGGGGCGGGCGTTCCTGGAGCGCATCGCGAAACTCTCGCCGGAGGCCCGTGAGGAGGCGATCGCGGACGCCCTGTGCGCGGGGAACCTGCCGGATTTCCTGCGGACTTTTGCAACGGTGACGCTGACTGCGGCCGGGCCGGATGGGAAGCCGCACACCGCGACGGTCGCCGCCATGCCCGATTATCTGGCGGTGGGCAGCGACGCCGACTTCGTGCGCGTGCCGATGACCCCGATGACGGCGCAGCGCGTCGCGGATGCCTTCGGGTGCGCGCTGCCGACGCGGCGCCTGGTCGATGCCCTGCACGCTGCGGCGACGGTGCGACTTGACCCACAGCCGTTGACGGAGGCGCGGGAGGCGCCGGCGACGTTCGCGCGGCACAACGCTCTGATTGAGGCGCAGCGCGCTCGCGCCGGGAAGCCGCTCGGGGCGCTGGTCTCGGGCGTGAAGAAGGATGTGGTGGTGACAAACCGGCTGGGGGAGCGGCCGAACCGCGTGGCGATCTACGGCTGGCACCGCTCGGACGGGGGGCCGATTCAGCCGCTGACCATTGTCCACCGCGATACGTATGTGGACTACAGCCACGGGGTACGGCTTATTCGGCGAGAGGTTATGGTGGACGGACGGCCGCGCGACGTTCGGCATGTCCTCCACGCCGCCGACCTGTGCGCCCTGCTCAGCGACGAAGGCCCGCTCCGCTTCCCGGCCTACTGAGCCATTTCTGGCACCGCCCCGTCCGCTCCCCCACAGGGGAGCGGACGGGGCGGGATTGGACTACTTGGCGTTCACGGTGAAGCCGGGCCAGTCGTCCGTGCGGAAGGGGACGGCGGGCAGGCGCGCGGCGTTGTAGAGGTTGCAGATGGGGCTGTTCGCCCAGCCGTAGCGCACCGCGACGGGGTTGGTGACGCCCGCGGCGCGCACCACAACGGTGTTACCGTCCACCTGAGCCTCGGCGGGAACGAACTTCTGGTCCGGTCCGGCGATGGTGAAGCCGCGGAGGATGGTGCCCTTCACCTCCAGGCCGCCCTGGATGTGATCGAAGCGCAGCCGGATGGCGTCGCCCTCCACGCTCATGCTCTTGTAGACGGGGCCGGAGTATACCACGTCCTTCTTGCCGTAGACCCGGTTTTCGGCGATCAGTCCGAGACGGCGCCCGACGTCCTGCTTGTTCGTCGGGTGGATGTCCTCCGGGTTCCCGATGTCAATGGTGACGGCGAGGCCGGAGTTCTTCACCGTTTGCGCGGTCATCGCCTGCGCCTCGCGCAGCTCCGCCCAGGCGGTGCCGGGAGGGTTGGGATTGTTCTGCCCGTAGTTGGCAAGCTGCACGATCAGGAACGGGAAGTCGCCCTGCCCCCAGGCGGTGCGCCAGCCCTGGATCATGTCCGGGAGCAGCTTGCGGTACTGGTAGGCCCGGCCGGCGTTGCTCTCGCCCTGGTACCAGATGGCGCCCTTGATGCCCATCGGTAGGAGCGGGTGGATCATGCCGTTGAAGAGGACGCTGGCGAGATTCGGGTTGCGCTCCGGCGGGGTGGGGGCGCGGGGCTGGGGGGGGGCGGGTTTGCCCTCGGCCTTGGCGGCGTCCACGGCGGCCTGCCACTTCGCCCGATCTTCCTCATACTTCGCCAGGTTGGCCTTGTAGGTGGCGGGCGCGTCTTCGGCACGCTTGAGGATCGCGGCGTAGTCCGGGTCCGACCGCAGCGTCTCATCGTCGGTCCACGCCTCGGCGGGGGTGCCGCCCCAGTTTGTGTTCACCAGGCCAATGGGAACGTCCAGGCTCTTCTGGAGATGCCGTCCGAAGAAGTAGCCGACCGCCGAGAAGCCAGCCACGGTCTCGGGGGTGCAGGTGGTCCAGCGGATGTTTACCGCGGTGCGCGGCTGCGCCGCCACGGTCTTGGGCACGAAGCAGAGCCGAATGTTCGGGTTGTTGGCTTCGGCGATCTCCTTCTGGGCGTTGTTGGTGCGGGTCATGGGCCACTCCATGTTGGACTGGCCGGAGCAGATCCAGACGTCGCCCACCAGGATGTCCTTCAGTCGGATCGTGTTCCTGCCTTGGACGATCAGTTCGTGCGGCCCGCCCGCCTTCATGGGGTTCAGGCGGACGATCCAGCGACCGTCTCTATCCGCACGAGTCTGCACCACCTGCCCGTCGATGCTCACGGTGACCTCTTCATTGGGGGAGGCCGTGCCCCATATGGGGGTGCGCATCTCGCGCTGGAGCACCATGTGGTCGGCGAACGCCAGCGCTAGCTGAGCATCGGCGCGGGCCGCGGTCGGAAGCGCTAGCAGGGAGAGCAGTGCGGCGGCGCCTCCCGCCGTCGCGGTCACAAAACGTCTTCGGTCCATCGGTACCATAACCTTATAGTCACCTCATTTTGTTCTTGCCGCGCGAGCGCCGCTGCCGGTTGGTGCCGGATTGGTGCCGTCGCCCGTGTGGTTGCAGCCCGTCGGCGCCGTCGAATGAATTCGCGGCTTACGTTGAGAAGTCGGCTGCCGCCGTGGACTGAAGTCCCGGCTACCGGTTAAGAAGTCGGCCTGCGCCGACTCCGGCGTTCGGGCGCGGCTACGACTTATCCGTAACCGCCCCCGTGTACCAGAGCCCGCACCGACGAAGCGGAGCTTCGCTCGCGGAGGCGGGCTTCTTAACCAGTAGCCGCGAATTCATTCGACGGCGCCGACGGGCTGCAACCCAACAGCCAACCCGCCTACGGCGACCAATCGCCGGCCGCGGCGGCCCGGCGTCAATTCAGATCGGCGACCCAGGCCAGGACATCAGCGAAGGGGCGCTCTTCCAGCGACCCGAACAGTGGGTGGCGGGAGAGCTTCGCCCTAGTCAGGGCCGGGCTGGTCAGACCGCAAAGAAAACGCGCGGTCTGGCGCGGTTCGCGCAGCGCCTCGGGGTGCGCCCGGCGCAGCGACGTTACCTCCCCGGCGATGCCCTCCGGCATCGGGGGGAGAGGACGCGGCGGCGGCAGGACAGCTGCACGGCCTGTGGCGCAGAACGTACAGTGACCGCACGGAGCTTCCCGCTTCTCACCGAAGTAGCCCACCAGCAGGTTTGTCTGGCAGCCCTCATGGGTCACCAGGTCGAGGACCTGCTGGAGACGGCCCATCTCCGCGTTCTCGCGCGCCGCGAACCGACGGTTCAGTTCGGCTGCCAGCGCCGGAATATCCTCCTCGGGGCGCAGGCGGTGGAAGAGCATCCGGGCGTCGGACACGCGCACCTCGGCCAGTTCGCGCTCCAGGAGGACTTCGAGGACGCGCACGAGGCGCCGCCGCTCCACACCCAGCGCCGCTGCGGCGTCGTCCGGGTTGAGAGAGAACCAGAGGCGGCCCTTCTTGGCGGACCGGAAGAGGCTGGCGACGAGCTCGCCGTGCTCGCCGGGGAACTGCGCAGCGATGCTTTCGGGCGTCTGTCCCTCCGCGGGGCGGAACTCATAACCGGCGTAGAAGGGGGTGCCCTGCTTCAGCACACCCATCAATTCCAGGTAGGTGAGGACCGTCTTGAGGACAAGCTGGCGGATGTCGTGCGCCGTGGACAGGTCGTACAGCGCAACATCGAACTGCGGGCCGCGTCCGAGCAGGTCATCGAGGACGGCGCGCAGGGCGGTTTCGGTGGGGGTGTCGCCATAGGCGAAGTTCTGGAGCACGGGGACATCGTCCGCGCAGGCCAGCATCTCCACCACGGACGGGGCGCCGTCGCGGCCCGCGCGCCCGATCTCCTGGCTGTAGGACTCCAGCGACTTCGGGAGGTTGTAGTGGTAGACGTAGCGGACGTTCGCCTTGTCGATGCCCATGCCGAACGCGATGGTCGCGACCACGATGCCCCGGTCGCTCGCCATCCACTCGTCCTGCACCCGCTCCCGGTCCTCGGCCACCATGCCTGCGTGGTACGCCTGCGCCGGCAGGCCGTTCTCAGCGAGGAACGCCGCCACGCGCTCGGCGGTCTTCTGGAGCGTCACGTACACGATGGTCGGGCCGGGCGGGCGCTTCGTCAGACGCGCAAGCAGCAGATCGTCCCGCTTCTCCGGCGGCGCGGCGGTGGTCGCGAGGCGCAGGTTGGGGCGGTAGAAGCCGGTCACCACGGCGTCCTCTTCCGGAATGCCGAAGGCTTCGCGGATGTCGCGCACGACGGAGGGGGTGGCGGTGGCGGTGAGGGCGAGCACGCGCTCCGCTCCGAGATTGCGCGCCGCCTCGGCCAGTTTCAGGTAGTCCGGGCGGAAGTTATGGCCCCATTCCGAGATACAGTGCGCCTCGTCGATGGCGAAGAGGGCGATTTTTGTGCGGTCCAGCAGACCCAGGAACCGCTCGTTGTTGAAGCGCTCCGGGGCGACGTAGAGCAGTTTGAGTGTCCCCGCCGCCATGCGGTCCTGAATGGCTTTCGTTTCGTCCCACGTGAGCGAGGAGTCGAGGCGGGCGGCGGCGATGCCCCGGCCGGTCAGGAAGTCGATCTGGTCCTTCATCAGGGCGATGAGGGGCGAAACCACGAGTGTCAGCCCGTCGAAGGCGAGGGCGGGCAGTTGGTAGGTGAGGGACTTGCCGCCACCGGTGGGGAACACGGCCAGCGCGGAGCGGCCGTCCAGCAGGGCGCGGATCACCGGCTCCTGGCCGGGCCGGAACTCCGAAAAGCCGAAGTGCTCTTGCAGCAGCGCCCGCGCCTTGGCGTCGGAGGGGTTAGTGGTGTTCATGTTCTCCATACTACCTGCCGGGTGGCGAAGCAGGCACGCAGGTGTGCTGGCGCACGTACCCCGGCTGCGCTCGACGCTCTCCTAAAAAGCCTACTCGCCTCGTGAACCTTTTTCCTCCGTTCCGGCACTATCATTGCGGGAAGTCCCCGTAACCAACCGATAATCGAGGCGAGCGAGCGCAAAGACGCGCAAAAGGCCTCTGGCTACATGACCATGTCCTGTCCTATGAGTTCGAAGTTGACTCGCCGCACACGCCTTCGGAGCCGCACCGCGCTCCGTGCTGCGCTGGCCGCGACCCTTGTGTTTTCCGCAGGCGCCTCCTCCGATGCGATCTTCGGGGCGCCCGCCACCCAGACCCGCACCGCCTCGCAGGCGGCGGGCACCTCGCCCGCACCGACACCGACCGTGATGGAGGAGATCGCCTGCCGCGTCCTTTCGGTAGAGCCCGGGCAGGGCAATACACGCATCGTTACCGTGGACCGGGGCACGATGGACGGCTTGGTCACGGGCTGGAGCGGCGCGTACCACTCCACCTACGCGGAGGCGCAGGACGGAAAGCCGGCACGCGACAGCAAAGAGCGCGGGAAGGCCGTCCTGCTGGACGTTTCCGAGCAGACCGCGCGGGCGCGCGTGACCATGAACGATCCGAAGGGCGACGGCCTGGTCCGCGTGGGTGACCTGGTGATTGTGAAGGCGAAGGTGCCACAGGTCGAGGGGGGACGCTCGCTCTTCTGGCGCCTGGCGCGGCTGCACATCGACCTGATCTCGCTGGATCGGGCCACGAAGTTCGTCAGCCTGCGGTCCCTGCGCGACGAAACGGCCGCGGACGCGGCGGCACCGTTCGAGGCCATGGCCGAGGACATCCGGTACGCGGGCAGAGAGTTCGGGGACTCGCCGCAGTTGACCGCGCCGCTGAAGGCAGGCCGCTACAAGAACCGGAGCGTCCGGCAGGTCATGGAGACGGTCGGGCGCGAGGATTTGACCGCCTTTGCACAGTTTGTGCTCAGCTTCCCCGGGAAGTACATGGGGCGCGACTGGAAGGTGTCCGAGGTCTTCGCGACCTGGGTCCTGAACGAGGCGCCGGTCAGCTCGGAGGAGTTGGTGGCGCGGCTCCTAGCGGTGTCCGCCCCCGCGGAGCGCCTGGCCCTGCTGCGTGCCCACGAGAAGGAGATTCGCCAGGAGGATATGGTCGGCTCCTGGCTCGACATGGTCGACCAGCGGAGCCGGGCGGGCGACAAGGCCGGCGCGATCCGGGTGGCGGAACTGGCGCTCTGGGCGGCCCAGCGGCTTGCCCTGCCGGAGCGCATCGCCTGGGGGCACTTCGGCAGGGCGCGGGCACTCGACGCGGCAGGCCGGACGAAGGACGCGCTGGTCGCATACGACGACGCGCTGAAGGCGTTTCGGTCGGGCAAGCCGCGCACCGAGGACTTCCGCAAGGGGGAGGCGTTTAGCCTCAACAACCGCGCCACGCTGCTCTACTCCCTGGGGCGCTACCAGGAGGCGCTGGAAGCGTTCGAGGCGGCGCGCGCCGCGAAGGTGGGGCTCAAGAACGTCGGGCCGCGGGACCAGGCAAACACGCTCTGGGGCATCGGGGATGTCCGCTACAAGCGGGGCGACTACACTGGCGCCCTCGCCGCCTATGAGAAGGCGGCGGCGCTGTACGAGCAGGCGGGGGATGTCCCGCTCGTTACAGAGGTGCGTCTCATCCTGGCGAAGGTCTACGCGCGGCTCGGCAAGTCCGACCAGGCGACGAAGCGGTACCAGCAGGTGCTGGAAACGCGCCGCCGTGAGCGGGACCGGGCGGGCGAGGCCGACACGCTTCTGAAGCTCGGCGACCACTTCTGGACGCTCGGACGGTACAAGGACGCTCTGCCCCTGTTTGAGGAGGCGCTGAAGATCCGCCGCGACCTGGAAAGCCCACTCAATGTCGCCGCCACGCTCAACAGCCTGGGGCGGCTGCGCTGGAATCTCGGACAGTGGGAGGAGAGCCTGGCGGCGCACCAAGAGGCGCTGGCGATCCGCCAGGCGGAGCAGGACCGCGCCGGCGAAGCGGAATCTCTGGCGGAGATCGGCGGCGTTTGGGAGAAGACAGGCGACTACAAGCAGGCGCTCGACCACTACGCCCGCGCCGAGGCGATCTACCGGGCGCGGGGCGACCGGTCGGGCGAGGCGCGCGCCGCGGAGAGCATCGCCTATGTCCATAGCCTCCAGAAGGAGTACGGCAAGGCGCTGGAGGGCTATACCCGGGCCGTCAAGATCTACCGTCTCACCGGTGCGAAGGCGGACCTGGCGTCTGCCCTGCGCAACCGCGGCATCGTCCGCGAGGCACTGAAGGACTATCCGTTGGCGCGCACCGACTATGCCGAGTCGCTGACCCTGCGCCGCGCGCTCAAGGCGCCAAAGGACGTGGCCGACTCGCTGTTGGTCCTGGGCAACTTCCATGCGGCCCGGCAGGCGTGGCCTGAGGCGGAAGCCGCTCTGAAGGAGGCGGCGACCCTGGCCGCGGGGCTGGGCGATGTGGGACTGCGGGCGCAGTGTCTGCGCGCCCTGGCGCGCCTGGAGCACGGCCGATTCCGCTTCGTGCCCGCGCAGGCGGGCTATGAGAAGGCGCTGGCGCTGTACCGCTCTCCTGCGGTGAACGATCCCACTGAGACGGCGTCCACGCTGCTTAATCTGGCCGCCGTAGAGAGTGGGCGGGCGGCATTCGCGCGGGCGCTGGCGCTCCAGAAGGAGGCGCTCACTCTCGCCCGTAAGAGCGGGGCGCGGGCGGTCCAGCACGCGGCGCTCAGCGAAATGGGATGGTCGCAGCGGTCACTCGGCGATCTGGAGGCGGCGCAGAAGCTCCAGAGCGAGGCGCTGGCGCTGGCCGAAGAGTTGGGGGACGAGGCGCTGCTGTCGAACAGCTACCACGCGCTCAGCGCGCTCGCCTCGGACCGGGGGGACGCCGCCACAGCCGTCCAGCTTTCGCGCCGGGCGCTCGACCTGATGGAGAAGTCGGGGAACGATTGGGGCGCCGCCGCCGCCGCGAACGCGATGGGGGTCTTCTACTTCCGGCAGGGCGACTACACGCGGGCGGTCTCCACGTTTACGCGGGCGCTAACGAAGGCGGAGAAGCTGAAGGCCCTCGATACCCAGGCGATGATCCTGGGAAACCTTGCGGAAACCTACCTCAAGCTGGGGGACTTCGCCCAGGCGCTGAAGTTTAACCGGCGTGCCCACGAGATGGATAGCCGGATCGTCGGGGAGAAGGGGCTGTGGAGCACGCTCACCCTGGAGGCGCGCATCCTCCGTGAGCAGGGTGAGGCCCGGCTGGCGAAGAAGGACGCGGCCGGGGCGCGGACGGCGTTTCGCGCCGCCGCCGCCCCGCTGAAGCGGGCGGTGGGCTCCGCCCGCACCTCTGGCTCGCGTGCGGGTCTGTCGGCGACTCTGATGGAGTCCGGCGCGCTGGCGATGGCGGAGAAGCGATTCGCCGACGCCGACGCCTTCCTGCGCGAAGCGCGGGCGCTGGCGGAGCGGGTGGGCGATAAGAACCTGCTCTGGGAGGTGCTGTTCGAGCAGAGCAGGGTGCTGGAGGCGCGCGGACAGCTCGCGCAGGCCCGGGCGACGCGCCAGAAGTGCATCGACGTGCTGGAGGAGATGCGCCGGACGGTGGCGGGCGGGGACGCCGCGAAGGAGAACTTCATTCGCAGCAAGGTCCGGGTGTATGAGGCGATGGCGGCGCTGCTGGGCCGTATCGCGGCGGGGGAGCGCGACCCGGCACGCCGGCAGGCGCTGGCCGAGGAGAGCCTGCGCTTCGTGGGGCTGGCGCGGTTCCAGATTCTGAGCGAGCAGGCGCGCGGGGCGAAGACCGGCGACGCGGAACTGGACGCGGCGAAGGCGTCCGCGGACCGTCTGGTCCAGAAGCAGGGTGTCCTGGAGGCGCAGAAGTCCGAGGCACTGGCGGCGGGGAACGAGGAGAAGGCGCGCAAGCTGGACGAGACGATCGCATCCAGTCAGCGGGACCTGAAGGAGATGTATGTCCGCCTGAAGGCGCTGGAGGATAAAGACCCGGGCAAACTGCGCTTCCGCTTCGACTTCCAGAGCCTGCTACGGCGGGTGCAGCGTCTCCCGGAGAAGACGGCGCTGCTGATCTATTTCCCTGGCGAGAGCCAGATGGACGTGTGGGTGTACACGAACCAGGGCTTCAAGGCGTGGAAGCGCCGCGCTGTGGGCCTGTCGGAGCTGGACGGACTGGTGCGCTCCTTCCGGCGCGACCTGGATGAGCATCTGCAGATGGTCGAGGAGCGCAAGCGGCTCGGCCGGGGCTTCGGGCCGGCAGCGGAGGCGGACGAGTCGAACCCGGCCTGGTACCGCGAGAACGCCCGCCGGATGCGCGGGACGCTGGGGGCGCTGTACGGGCACCTGATCGCGCCGGTGCTGGAGCAGATCGACGATGCGGAGACGCTGCTGATCCTGCCCTACGGGCAGCTCTCCTACCTGCCGTTCGAGGCGCTGACGCGCGACGCGGGGGGCGGGAATTGGAACTTCCTGGGGGCGGAGAAGCGGGTCACGTACTTCGTGGGCGAGGGACACCTGCAGCGTACGCTGGAGAAGATGGACGGGGCGCCTGCCCCGGCGCGGAGCGACGTCTTTGTGGCGTTTGCGGACCCGCGAGGCTCACTGGGCTCGTCGCTGGACGAGGCCCAGCAGGTGGCGAAGTTCTTCCCGCAGCATGAGGTCTACGCCAGGGCCGAGGCGACGGAGGAGCGGGTGCGCGAGGTGCGGGAGGACGCGACCATTCTGCACTTCGGGACGCACGGGTGGCTGAACAGCCGGGACCCGAATGAGACGTTCCTGGAGATGGCGCCGGGCGAGGCGCGTCTGCCGCAGAAGCGGGTCTACGACCTGGGCGAGATGCCCTGCTTCCTGAAGGAGGGCGGTATCCGCCTGGTCACCCTGTCGGCGTGCCAGACGGCGCTGGCGCAGGGCGTCCCCGATGCCGAGGTGCTGGGGATGCCGGACGCGTTCGACTATGCGGGCGCGCAGGCGGTGATCGCGAGCCTTTGGAAGGTCGAGACGTACCGCGCTGCGGACTGCATGGTGGGGTTCTACCGCGCGCTGGCGACGGACCCGGACCGGCCGGACAAGGCGGTGGCGCTGCAGCGGGCGAAGCGGGCGCTGATTACGAGTGACGGCGGGCGCTACGCGCACCCGTTCTACTGGGCGCCGTTTATTCTGTTCGGGGACTGGCGGTAGGGGCTGTCGGATTGCCGCCGTGGCCCGTTGCCGCCGTCGGCCGGTCGCCGTGGACTGAAGTCCCGGCTTCGTTGATTCAAGCCCGCCTCCGCGGGCTC
>CALEKU010000009.1 GCA_937902745.1 uncultured Armatimonadota bacterium | reverse complement strand
GTGATGCCGCCGGTCGGCGTGATGCCGCCGGTCGGCGTGATGCCGCCGGTCGGCGTGATGCCGCCGGTCGGCGCGGGAACGGAGGGGGCAGAAACGGAAACCGGCGAACCTGCGGACCCGGCCCCCGCTCCCTCGCCGGAGGACGTTCCGGTCGCGGACATTCCCGACCTCCTGGCGCCCTGGGAAGCGCGGGATGCTGAAGATGGGGCGTGGGACGCGGTGGAGGCGTTTGTAGCGGCGCTGACCGCGCTGGCGGCGGACAAGCGGGCGGAGCGCGAGGAGCGGGCTGCCGCTCGGGAGCGCGCACGCGCGGAGGCCGAAGCCCTGGCTTCCCTTGCCGCGGAGCTAGAGACGCTCCAGCAGAGCCATGCCGCCACCCTCGGCGCTCTGGGCGTGACGGTCAGCGACTGGGCAGCCCCGGCGACGGCGTACCCGGTGGACCGCGCCGCGAGGCTCGCCGAACACGTGCGTGCCCTGTCAGACCTTCTGGCCGAGTACGCGGAACTCTCCGCCCGGGTCACCGCGGCGCCGCTCGGGGAGCGCCAGGCGTTGCGCGCCCGCCAGGGAGCCCTGGAGGACCAGATCGGCGAGGCGGTATCGCTCCTGAGCGCGGACTTCGCCGCAGAGAGCGCCGCTTCCGCCGCGGAGGAACCTGCGGGCGCGAGCGGAAACAGATAGGGAGTCATGAAAGACCTGGTCATTCCCCCTTCCGCTGCGTCGGCACCCCCTGACGGCAGCGCCGACATCGGGATCAAGGACAACTACCTCCGCGGCTCGGTGGGTGAGTTTCTCCGAAAGCGCATCCCGCCGGGGGCGTTCCTGTCGTTCGTCTCCGCTTACTTCTCTATCTACGCCTACGACGCGCTGAAGGACGAGCTGGAGGCGGCGCGCGGGATGCGTTTCCTCTTCGGCGAGCCGCGCTTCCTGCGGGCGCTGGACCCGGCGCGCTCGGAAACGAAGCATTTCATGATCGACAGCGAGGGGCTGGCGCTGGCGAACGTGCTGAGCCAGAAGGCGGTAGCGCGCGACTGCGCGCGCTGGGTGCGCGAGAAGGTGCAGGTGCGCACGCTCCAGCATATCAACCTGCTGCACGGCAAGATGTACCTGGTGGCGGGGCCGGAGGGCGGACAGGGAACCCTCTTCGAGGAGGACCTGCCGCTCCAGACGGCGGTGCTGGGGTCGTCCAACTTCACGGTGCGCGGCCTGGGCCTGGGGACTGGCGGCAACAACATCGAGTTAAACCTGATCGCCCGCGCCCCGGAGGACTTCGCCGCGCTGCAGGCGTGGTTCGACGCAATTTGGAACGACACCAGCCTGGTTCGCGACGCCACGGCTGAGGTAGAACGCTACCTCAGCCAGCTCTACGAGAACCAGAGCCCGGAGTTCGTCTACTACAAGACGCTCTACCACGTCTTCGAGCGGTTCCGCAGAGAGGAAGAGCGCGGCGGCTTCGCCGACGAAACGAAGCGCATCGACCAGACGGCCATCTGGAAGGCCCTGTTCCCGTTCCAGAAGGACGGCGTGAAGGGCATCCTGGACAAGATCAACCGGCACGGCGGGTGCATCCTCGCCGACAGCGTCGGTCTGGGCAAGACGTTCGAGGCGCTGGCGGTCATCAAGTACTTCGAGATGAAGAACGCTCACGTGCTGGTGCTCTGCCCCAAGAAGCTGCGCGAGAACTGGACCGTCTACCAGGCGTCCAGCGGAAGCGCGCTGAACCCGCTGCGCGACGACCGCTTCTCCTACACCGTGCTGTCGCACACTGACCTGAGCCGCGAAAGCGGGCGGGTGGGCGACGTGGACCTGGCGACGTTCCACTGGGATGCCTACGATCTGGTGGTGATCGACGAATCGCACAACTTCCGCACCGAGTCGCACGGGCGTGACGGGAAGCGCAAAACGCGCTACCAGCGCCTGATGGAGGACATCATCCGCGCCGGGGGGCGCACCAAGGTGCTGCTGCTGTCGGCGACCCCGGTGAACAACGACCTCAAGGACCTGCGCGCGCAGGTGCGCCTGCTCACGGGCGGAGATGACGCGGCGTTCGCCGAGCAGGGGATCGCCAACCTCTCCGGGGTGCTGAACACGGCGCAGAAGCAGTTCAACCAGTGGGCCGAGGAGCGCCGCGCGCACCCGGACGGCGAGGTGGGGACGAAGAAGCTGCTGGAAAGCCTGTCATCGGCGTTCTTCACCCTTCTGGACGAGGTGACTATCGCCCGCTCCCGCAGCCATGTGCAGCGCTACTACGCCGACTCGCTGGATCAGGTGGGCAACTTTCCCCGGCGCGAGAAGCCCGTTTCCCTGTTCCCGGCAGTCGATACCGCGGGCGAGTTCCCGCCCTACGATCAGATCAACCGGGGTATCGCGGACTATCGCCTGGCGCTGTTCCGCCCCACCGCCTACTTGAAGCCGGAGTTCGCGGCGCAGTACGCCGAAGACGAGAAGGTGCAGAACTTCTCCCAGGTGCAGCGCGAGAACTACCTCGTGGGCATGATGAAGGTCAACTTCCTCAAGCGCCTGGAGAGCAGCGTCCACTCGTTCGCGACGACGCTGGAGCGCACAGTAACCCGCATCGAGGCGCTGGAGGCGAAGATCGGCGCCTTTGCCGCGTCGGAGTCCCGGATGCCATCCGCGACCTTTACAGCGGACGATGTCCTGGACCGCGGCGCAGCGGAGGGGACGGACGATCCGGCGGAGGGTGAGGAGGAGGAGAGCGAGGCGCTGACGCTGACGGTCGGCGCGCTCACCATCCCGTTGCACCATCTGGACCTGGAGCGCTGGCGCGCCGACCTGGAGGGCGACCGCCGCAGCCTCCGGAAGCTGGCGGAGAGCGCCCGCGCCGTCACACCGGAGCGCGACGCCAAGCTGGCGGAGCTGAAGGCGCTGCTGCGCGACAAGGCGAAGAAGCCGAACCGCAAGGTGCTGGTCTTCACCGCCTTTGCCGACACCGCCGCGTACCTGTACGACACCCTGCACGCCTGGGCGAAGGAGGAGCTGGGCCTGGAGTCGGCGCTGGTGGTGGGAAGCGGCAGCAATCGTACAACATTCGGCAGCGGCGCCACGGACTTCATGACCCTCCTGACGCACTTCTCGCCGCGCTCCAAGCGGCGGGCGTCGGTGCCGTCGCTGGCGCACACGCCCGGGGAGATTGACCTGCTGATCGCCACCGACTGCATCTCCGAGGGACAGAACCTGCAGGACTGCGATACGGTGGTGAACTACGACATCCACTGGAACCCGGTGCGCCTGATCCAGCGCTTCGGGCGCGTGGACCGCCTGGGCAGCGTCAACCCGAGCGTGACCATGGTCAACTTCTGGCCGACCGCCGATCTGGATCAATACGTGAACCTGAAGAGCCGGGTCGAGGCGCGCATGGCGCTGGTGGACGTGACGGCGACCGGCTACGACGGTCTGCTCCAGCCCCACCAGATCGAGGAGGTGGTGGAGGGCGACCTGCACTACCGCGACCGGCAGCTCCTGGCGCTGCGCGACACGGTGCTGGACCTGGAGGAGATGTCGGACGCGGTGACGCTCTCCGACTTCACGCTGGATGACTTCCGGATGGACCTGCTGCGCTTCCTGAATGGCCGGGAGGGGCAGTTGGAGAATGCCCCGCCGGGCCTGTACGCCGTGGTCCCGGCGGCTCGGGCGGCGGATATCCCCCCCGGTGTGATCTTCTGCCTGAGGCAAAAGGACTTCGTAGCCGGGAAGCAGAGCGAGTCGGTGAACCCGACCGCGCCCTACTTCCTGGTCTATATGCGCGAGGACGGCGTGGTACGCTTCAACTTTACGGGGGCGCGCCAGATTCTGGATCGCTTCCGGCACCTTTGTCTGGGGCGGGCGCAGCCGTGGCACGATCTGTGCGACGCCTTTGACGCGGAAACCAACGACGGGCGCGACATGACACGCTACTCCGCCCTGCTTACTCAGGCCGTAGCCGCGATCCAGACAGCGTTCCAGAAGCGGGACCTGGCGGGGCTGTTCGCCGGGGGGCGCGGGGCGAAGGTGACGAAGGCGAGCGAGCGCGTCCGCTCGGCGGAGGACTTCGAGTTGATCACCTGGCTGGTCATACGGCACGAGGACCCGGCGGCGGGGTAGCGGGTGCGCGGCCGGTGTTGAGGACGGCGGGCGGTCGAATGCCCGCCGTGGGTTGAAACCCCGGCTTCCGTGATTCAAGCCCGCCTCCGCGGGCTCCA
>CALEKU010000008.1 GCA_937902745.1 uncultured Armatimonadota bacterium | reverse complement strand
GCGGGAGCGTGAAAGGGAAGGGATGAGCTGGTTCAGAAGGGTCACCCCCCGCGGTCTGCGGCGCGCGGTCAAGCGCCTCCTCTACAAGAAATACAAGAAGACAATCGACTGGGAGTATATGCCCCAGGGTTGGGCGGCCCGCAGCGCAGACCCTGACATCAAGGGGTGGAACGTCGAAACCATCCGGGAAACCTACGCAAAGAAGCTGCCTGCCTTTCTCACGGCGCTGGAAGAGCCGAAGCCGCTGGGCTTCGGTCACGAGTTCCAGAGTTTCACGGAAGAAGACCTCGCCTTCCACAACATGAATATGAGCTACGGTTATGTCCTTGCGCTCGCCGCGCGCTGCAAGCCGTCGCTCTCCCTGCTGGACTGGGGCGGGGGCATCGGCCACTTTTACGCCCTCAGTCAGGCTCTCGTGCCCGACCTACGCCTTGACTACCACTGCAAGGACGTCCCCGTGCTGGCGGAGTTCGGCAAGACAGTCCTCCCCAACGCCCACTTCTACTCCGACGACCGCTGCTTTGAACGCACCTACGATCTGGTTGTTGCCAGCAGTTCGCTCCACTACTCCGAGGACTGGCCGGACGTCCTGCGCAAACTGGCGGGGGCAACGCGCGAATACCTGTATGTCTGCCGCCTGCCAGTCGTGCGTGAGGCGGATTCGTTCGTATTCGTCCAGCGGCCCTACGCTATGGGCTACGGCACCGAGTACCTGAGCTGGTGCCTCAACCGCGGGGAGTTCCTTGCGGCGGCCGAGGCATTGGGCCTGCGTCTTGTGCGTGAGTTTATCTCCGGCGAGACCCCTTACATCGACCGGGCGCCGGAGCAGAACCAGTACCGCGGCTTCCTGTTTCACAATCGCGCGGCCCGAAAGAGCGCCGACAGCTTCGCGGCAGTGGCGGCCCCGGCGCGGGAGTTCCAGCCCCAAGCCGGCGTCCCCGGCGCAGGCGGGTAACCCCCGCCTGCGTCCCCTTTCTTCCAGCCCCCCTCAGGAAAGTTCGCCCTCCCGCTTGACAATTTGATTTCAAACAGTTAGAATTCAAACCATATGAAGAACGACGCCATGGAAGCCTTTATAACGTCCGTCGTCTGCACCGCGATGATGCGGCTGGGAGTGCGTATGGCGGCCGTCTTTGACAGCCGGTTCGCACCCGAGGGACTGACCCAGGCGCAGTTCCGGACGCTGCTGGCGATTGCAGAGGCGGGCAAAGACGGAATCGCGCCGTCGGATCTGGCGGCACAGCTCCTGATCGACCGGGCCAGCGTCACCTCCATCACCGCACGTCTGCAGAGCGAGGGTTGGGTTGAGCGGCGACCGGGCGAAAACCGGCGGACACATCGCCTCATGGTCACGGCGGAGGGGCTGACGCGGATGCACCGGGTCACTCCGCATGCGATCACGTTGGCGGACGAGACGCTGGCAGAGTTCGACCCGGAGGAGCTGCGCCAGTTCCGGGCGTTGCTCGAAAAGCTGGAGGCGAAGGTCCGCGCCACGGACCTGAAGCGACGAGAAAACGACGCAGAGGAGGTTAACCGATGAGCGAAGCGATCTTTTCGGCCAGCAGCCTGCTGGTTCTCCCCTTCTGGTTCCTGATGCTTTTTTTGCCATCTTGGCGCGGTACGGAGCGCGTGATGCGCTCGCCGCTTGTGGCCGCCGGGGCGGCGCTGCTCTACCTGGGCCTCGTGCTGCCTCTCCTTGCCGAGGTCTTTCCGGTGGTCCTGCGGCCTACTCTGCCCGCGGTCGCCGCCCTGCTGGGGTCGGAGGCGGGCGCCACCCTTGCCTGGGCGCACTTCCTGGCGTTCGACCTGCTGGTGGGGCGCGGCATCTACCGGGACGCCCGACGGCGGGGCCTTTCGCCGCTCGTGGTCTCTCCCCTTCTGTTCCTGACCCTGATGCTCGGCCCGGTGGGCTACCTGCTGTACCTGATCGTCCGTCCTGTGCCACAGGGAGCAGGGCGGCGCCTGCGAACGGCGCTCGCCGCCGCGTGGCGCGCTGACCGGCCACTGACTCTGGTGGGCCTCCTGACCGCGGCGCTGCTCGTGGCGTGCGCGGCGGGGATCGTGCTGGACCCGCGCGTCATCACGGGAGCGCCCGCCTGGCTCAAGCCCGCTAAGTTCGCGGTGTCCATCACGATCTATGCCTTCACGCTGGTCTGGCTCTTGCGCTTCGTCACCGGCCGCCCGCGCCTCGTGCGCCTGATCTCGGGGGTCACCGCGCTCTGCCTCGGGATCGAGATGGTCGTGATCGTCGCCCAGGTCGTGCGCGGCACCGCGAGCCACTTCAACGTATCCACGCCGCTGGACGCTGTCCTGTGGACCGTGATGTCACTGTCGATCCTGCCGGTCTGGCTGCTGTGCGCCCTGCTCGCCGCGCTCCTGATGCGCCAGCGTAACCTCGACCCGGCGCTCGGGGCAGCGGTACGCTGGGGCGCGGTGATTGCGGCAGTCGGTATGGCGCTTGCGTTCTTCATGACCCGCCCCACCCCGGAGCAGCGGGCCCGCTTCGGCCGCGAACCGGTCCGCACGGTCGGCGCGCACAGCGTGGGTGTGCCGGATGGCGGCCCCGGCCTTCCGGTGGTCGGCTGGAGCACACAGGGCGGCGACCTGCGCGTGGCGCACTTCGTGGGTCTGCATGGGCTCCAGGCTCTCCCGCTGCTGGCGTGGGCGCTCGCCCCCCTGCGCCGCCGACGAGAACTGACGGTCCAACAGGCGGCGGGCCTGGTACACGCGGGCGGCGCGGCCTACCTGGGTGTCACCCTGCTGGCGGCCTGGCAGGCGCTTCGCGGTCAGAGTGTGATTGCACCGGATGCCCTCACCCTCGGCGTCCTCGCCGCGGTACTTGGAGGCGCGGCGCTCGCCGCGGCGCGTATCGTGCTCGTCCCCGCGCCCACCGCGCGGCGAGCCGCGAACAACCGGGTACTATCTCACTGGTAGTAGGCGGCAGAGCGCGGACGCTCGAAAGGAGACGAGGCAGAACTCATGGCGACTCGCGACCAGTTCACGGACGAGGAGTGGAAGACGCTGCTGGAGGGGCCGGCGATGGCGGCAGCGGCGATTGCGGCGGCATCCCCCGGTGGCGGCCTGGGCGAAATGTACGGGATGCTTACCGCCCTGCGGGACGGCGCCCCCGGTGGCAATTCGGACCTGGTGAACGCACTCATTACGACCCACAAGGAGGAGGTCCAGCGCCTCCTCCGGACCGGGGACATCTCGCTGCCCACGGAGCCCGGCGAGGCACGCGCCGCAGCCATCGAGGGCACGCGCACGGCGGCGGCGATCGCGGACCTGAAGGCCAGCACCGGCGCCATCCCCGTCGCGGAGGCGGACGCCTACAAGCGCTTCCTGTATCACGTGGCCGAGAAGGTAGCAGAGTCGGGAAAGGAGGGGGCGTTCCTGGGCCTCTTTGGAGGCGTGCGCGTCAGCGAGGCGGAGAAGCAGGTGCTGAACAAGCTTTCTATCCTCCTCGCCTCTGCGCAGGCGCCCCCGGCCGCGCCCACGCTCTCGACCCCGGAGACCACGGGCGCGACCCTGCCCGAGGCGGACGCGACCACCCCGGATTAGGGAGCGGGCACCGCTCCCGGTGTGGGCGCTGTCGCCTGCTTGAGCAGCAGGAGGGCGAGCAGGAACTCCTCTGGGCGCGCATCGCGGTCGTCGGGACGGCGGGCCAGTGTCCCCAGCACCGACGCCGCGATGCGCGCCCGGTCCCCCCGCGGCGCCCCGTGCAGAGCAGCCACCTCCGCGAGCGCGCGTACCGCGGGCGCGTACCGCCCCTCGACATACGCCTCCAGCGCCCGGTCGAGCCCACGGCCGGCGTCTTCCTCGCTGGCATCGCCGCCGCTGGCCGCAATCTTCTGCCGACGGCCCGGGCGCAGAGTGCGCCGCACCTCGCCGATCAGGCGCGTCACCATTTCGTCCCGGGCCATCTCCGCAAGGCCCAGGTAGGGGTAGAGCGCGCCGTCCTCCAGCCCCGTTTCTGCCACCGCTTCCAGCGTCTGCTTATACGCGAGCCCGCCCATGTCCCGCCGGTCCAGCACCTCCAGCAGCGGGGCAGTCAGCGTCTCCGGCGACCGCCCCGCCGCGATCCCGAACCGCTCCGCCGCCACCGCTACCTGCGCCGCCACCGACGGGTCCGGCTCCGCCGCAAGGCGCACCAGCAGGGCGTCCGCCGCCGCAGGCAAGGGCGCGGCGACCCGCGCCAGCGCGATCAGCGCCCGGGCCGCCGCGAAGCGGATGCCGCGGGGGGCGTGCCCCGGGTCCAGCAGCGGAAGCAGGCCGTCCTCTACCACGCCCCGTGCCTGCCCGACGCCGAGCTTCGGCGCCACGGCGGCCACGGCGTCGCAGGCGGCCTCGCAGGCGGTGGGATGCACCGTGCTCAGGGCGCTCCGCAGCACGGGCAACGCCTCCGGGTCCGCGATTCGGGCCAGTGCCTTCAAGGAGGCCACCTTTACTCGCGCATCCTCGCCCCAGGCAGCGGCCATCAGCACCGGGGTCGCCTCGGTGTTACCGATCTGGCCCAGCGCCTCCGCTGCGGCCTCCCCGATGGCCGCGGACGGGTCCAGCAGCTTCATCCCAAGCGCGGGGATGGCGCGCGAGTCGCGTATCTCGCCCAGAGCGCGAGCCGCGCTCTCGCGTACATCGAAGGAAACGTCGTCCAGCGCCGCCACCAGCTCCTCCACCGCGAGCGGCGTACGCAGTTCACCGATCTGCTCGATGGCGCGCTCCCGCTCCGTTGCTCCGACCGGCGCGGAAAGGCGTCGCAGCTGGAGCAGGGAGGAGACCGAGCGCGCGCTGCTGGTAAGCTGCTCCAGTACGTAGCGGGTGGAGCGCCCCTCCGGCTCCTCCACCCGCATCAGGAGGAACACTGCCCCCACCCGGATCAGCGCGGTCAGCAGGAACAGAACCTTGTAGTTGTTGAGAACCACAAAGCCGAGGGGGATCGCCAGGGTGCTGAGCGCCTCCATGAGCGCACCGCCCAGGATTGGTGCAACGCCGCCGATGACCCCGGTGAGCGCGGAGAACACGGCAGTGTAGGTCCCGCGCGCGGCGGGCGACGCCGTGCTGAGTAGCAGGTTGAACTGCGCCAGCCCCACACCGGCCCATGCCACCCCCGACGCGATGTTCAGCAGGGTGATGATCACGATGTTCATCACGTACGCCTCCGGCCGCGGCAGGGTGAAGACCCAGGCCAGGGGCGAGGCAATCGTCAGCACGTTCGCGAGGATCAGCAGCGGGCGTGAGCCGTACTTGTCGGTCAGGTAGCCCCATGCGGGCGTCGCGGCCAGTCCCGCGCCCGCCGCGATGGCGCCCAGGACCTGCACCGTGAGGTATGGCAGGTTCAGGCCGGCACGGTCGACCTGCCAGGCCACAAAAAACTGCCCCGCAAACGTCTGCCCCACCACGACGCACCCGGCGTAGGTAATAAACCGGCGGAAGTTGGCGTCCGCGAGCGGCTGCGCCAGCGAACGGAAGGGGTTGACGCGGGCGGTGGCCGGGTCACGCGGGGCGACGGGCGGCTCCGGCTGCCGGCGAATGAGTACGAACGCAACCACCCCGGCGGCGCCCGCCAGCCCGAACAGCACGGCGAACCCGACGCTGGGGTCAAAACGCCCGTACTTCACCCCCTGGTCCAGAAACGCCGCGGCGGGGAGCGGCACGAGCATGGTCACCAGGCCGGCCAGCATGTTACGCTGGGCGAAGTAGCGCCCGCGCCCGTCGGCGGGCACCAGATCGCTCATCCAGCTCGTCCAGCCCGGCACGACCGCGGTCATCAGGGCAGAGGAGAGGGCGAGCAGGAACAGGAACGCCGGTATCCAGAGGCTCCGAATCGGAATGAAGGGAATCAGGAGGATGAGCAGCCAGCAGAGGCGGCCCGCCAGCGCCACCCAACTGACGAACCCCTTGCGCTCGCCGCGCCGCTCCACATAGAGCGACGCCGGTATCTGAAGCAGACCGACCGCAGAGGGGAGTGCTGCCAGGAGGCCGAGGACGAAATCAGAAGCGCCGAGGTGGCGGGCGAAGCCGATCTGGAACGCGCCGGTGGTGAGCATCACCCAGACGGTTGCCCAGATGCCCTCCCAGATGGAAAGCCGCAGCCCCCGCAGTACCTCTAACCGTGAGAGCGCCTGCTGTGTCGTCATACAAAGGGATTTAACCGCCAAGACGCCAAGGG
>CALEKU010000007.1 GCA_937902745.1 uncultured Armatimonadota bacterium | reverse complement strand
GCTTCGGCTGTCAATCGCCGCACCGCACGCGAAGAAATCCCTTGACACCCGAAAAAGGGTCGTGTTACAGTAGCCCTGTTTATCGTTAAACTCTTTCGGTTTAACGATACAAGATGCGAGGCAAGGATGCGCGAGCGCGATAGTGTCACGATGAAGAAGGTCGCGGAGCGGGCGGGCGTCAGCATGATGACCGTCTCCCTCGCCCTGCGCGGGGACGCCTCCGGCTCGCGCGTATCCGAAGAAACCCGCCAGCGCGTGCTGGAGGTGGCCCGGACGCTGCGCTACCGGCCCAACGCCCGCGGGCGCGCTCTGCGCTCCGGCCAGACCAACGTCATCGGACTCTACGCCGGCTACGGCTTCGTCAACGTCCGCCTTCCCTTCTTCACCGAGGTCGTCAGCGGACTCCAGGAGGGATGCGAGCGGTTCCAGAAGGACCTCCTGCTGCACGGCACCTTCCACGGCGCGACGCCCGAGGACATCCTGACGGAGCTGGCGGACGGCCGGATCGACGGGCTGGTGGTGCACATGTCCGCGGAGGACCCGCTCGCCCGCAGCCTGGCGGACGCCCACCTGCCGGTCGTGGCGCTGGCAGACCCTCTGCCGGGCATCCCCTCGATCACGGTGGACGATGCCGCCGGGTCCCGCCTGCTGGCGGAGCACCTCCGCGCCCGGGGGTACGGTCGCTGCGTCTACCTGAGCAGCGACCTGGACGCCCTCTCCGCCGCCCGCCGCCGGGACGCCTTCCTGGCCGAGGCCCGCCGCCTCGGGCTGGAGATCACCGAGATCGGCGGCTCGGACCCCGCGTGCGCGGGGGGGGCGTTTCTCGAAGCGCACGTCGGCGGCGCGCCGGGGCGCCCCCCGCTGGCCGTGGTCTGCTGGAACGACCACACTGCCTATCGCGCCCTCGGGGACTGCCGCCGCCGCGGCTTCCGCGTGCCGGAGGATGTCGCCGTGGTCGGCTTTGACGGCTGCCCCACGCCCTACGATGACGCGTGGTCGCTGACCACCATCCGCGCGCCCTGGAGCGAGGCGGCGCGCACCGCAGCGCAGTACCTGAACGCCCTCCTGGAGGGCGAGACCGTCCCGCAGGAGACCGTCCTGCCCGTCGAACTTATCCCCGGCCACACCGCCTGACGGCCGGGGCAGGCATACACGCGCCCACGCGCGGCGCGGCGGCACTCATAATAGAAGAAAGGTCGTACCGTCCCATGCAACGTGGCAACGGGCTCCCGCCCGGTAAGACTTCCGCTTTTACGCTCATTGAACTCCTCGTCGTCATCGCCATTATCGCCATCCTGGCCGCGATTCTCTTCCCGGTCTTCGCGCAGGCACGCTCCAAGGCGCGACAGGCCAGCGACATGAGCAACCTGAAGCAGATCGCCCTGGGCTGGATGATGTACGCCCAGGACTACGACGAACGTCTGATCCCCCGCGCCCTCTACGTTGGCGACTGCGGCGAGGGCGCCGGCCGCGAGTGGGCGTTCTGGTACGTGGCCGTCCACCCCTACATCAAGAACGGGCAGATCTTCACCTCCCCGCAGTTCTCCGCCGACGTGACCGAGCGCTGGGGCGACGACTGGCTGTGCATGCGCCTGCACCCGAACCTGGCGTCCGACGGCAACATCTACGGCTCCTACACCGCAAACTACTTCGAGACGTGGAGTTGGGGCGCGGGAACCACCTGGAACGACGGCGGCGAGCACTACGGCCTGCGCTGGGAGCCGGCGGATACGCCGTCCCTGGCCGAGGTCCAGGATGCCGCGGGCACGGTCCTCCTGACCAACGGCCTGTATCCCGAGATCGGGTGGGAGCCCTACACGGACTACGCGCGCTTCTACAACGACCCCAGCAGCGACCTGACCTACATCGGCCCCCGGTTCGACGCCCGCACCCCCGCCGAGGGCGGCCCGTTCAACGAGCGCCTGAACGTCGCGTGGATGGACGGCCACGTTTCCACGGTCAAGTGGGGGTCGATGAAGCCGCACCACTGGTCTGTTCAGGATGACAAAAACGCCTGGACCAACCCCCGGGTGCCCCAATGAGCGCCGCCACCACCGCCACCACTACTGCCCTGATCGTCCTCGGCGGGGCGGCCCTTTGCCTTTCCGGGTGCGGGACGAACGCCGCCCGCGGCGGCGAGGGGGGCGGCGGCCTTCCGCCTCCGCCCGCCAACGCCGTCAAGCCGCTCCCCCGGGCGGCGGCCGGCGGCGCGGCACCCCAGGGCGCAACCGCCCCGCCCGGCCCCGCCCCCCGGCGCGCCGGTCCGTGAGGAGTTTCGCATGGCAAGCCCGTTTCTGACCGGCGCCGACATCTCCATGCTCGGCAAGATCGAGGAGCTGGGGGGCGTCTTCCGCCATGGGGGGCGCCCGAAAGACCCCGTGCTTCTGATGACACAACAGGCCGGGTGCAACTGCCTGCGCCTGCGCCTGTTCGTGCAGCCCGACGGCAAGGAGGGCGTGGTTAACGACCTCCCCTACACCCTGGCGCTCGCCCGGCGCATCAAGGCCGCTGGCGCGCAGATCCTGCTCGACTTCCACTACTCCGACACCTGGGCCGACCCCGCCCACCAGACCAAGCCCGCCGCCTGGGCCGACCTGGACTTCCCCGCTCTGGAGGCGAAGGTGGAGAGCTACACCGCGGGCGTCCTGGCGGAGTTCCGGGCCGCGGGCGTTGCGCCCGAGATCGTCCAGGTGGGCAACGAGGTAACGCCGGGGATGCTCTGGCCCGACGGCCGCCTCGGCACTCCGGGCAAGCAGGGGGTGGACGAGGCGCAGTGGGAGCGCTTTGTCCGCCTGCTTAACGCCGGCATCCGCGGCGTCCGAAAGTCGCCCGGGACGCCCGCGCAGGTCATGATCCACATCGACCGGGGCGGTAACTGGCCCGCCACAAAGTGGTTCTTCGAAAACCTGGAGAAGCGCGGCGTTGCCTACGACCTCATCGGCCAGAGCTACTACCCCTGGTGGCACGGGACGATGGAGGACGTGCGCCAGAACCTGCGCGAGACCGCGCGGGCGTTCAGCAAGGACATCGTCGTGGTGGAGACCGCCTACCCGCACCGCAACGCCAGTGCCTGGGCGAAGGAGAAGAACATGGCCTGGCCGATCACGCCGGAGGGCCAGAAGCGGTTCCTGAGCGATCTGGTCGAGGCGGTGAAGGCCACCCCCGGCGGGCGCGGGCGCGGCGTCCTGTACTGGTACCCCGAAGCCCTGCCCGTCCAGGGGATGATCATCTGGCACGGCGGCGCCACCGCACTCTTCGACGCGGACGGGAGCGCCCTGCCCGGCTGGCAGGCGTTGCGGGCCGGCTGACTTTAGCGGATAGGGGCGTAAGCCCCCTGGCTTCAGCCACGGGGATATAAGCCCCGTCGCCCTTCCGAGGGCGACCGCAGCGGCGAAGCCGCGTTCTGGGCGGGCGTTTGCCGCCCGCCCTGCATTATACAGGCTCTATGCGGCATAATGATTTCGTGAGGCAGGGTTACAAGTCCAACAACAACGTCACCTACTCGTGCAAGTACCATGTCGTGTGGTGCCCGAAGTACCGCCGAAAGGTGCTGGTCGGCACCATCGCCGAACGCCTCAAAGAGATCATCGGCGTCGTCGCCGAGGAGACGGATTCCGAGGTGATCGAACTGGAGGTGATGCCCGACCACGTTCACCTGCTCTGCGAGGTTGACCCGCAGTTCGGCATCACCAAATTCATCCGACTGTGCAAGGGCCGATCTTCCCGCCTTCTTCGGCAGGAGTTCCCGACCCTCAAGACCCGCCTGCCGACGCTCTGGACGAACAGCGTATTCATCAGCACCGTGGGTGGCGCTCCGCTCTCCGTCGTCAAGCAGTACATCGAACAGCAGAAACGCTCCGAACCTCGGAACCCCCGAAATGGCTGACACGCTCCGCAAGGCATACGTATTCAGGCTGTACCCGACCCCCGCACAGGAAACGGCGCTGGAGTCGGTGCTGTCCGTGTGCCGCGACGTGTACAACAGCATGGTCAACTGGCGCAAGCACGACTTCGAGGTGAAGGGCCAGTCTCCCAACTACTACGAACAGAAGAAGGCGCTGCCCGTCTGGAAGGCGTCTCACCCCGAACTGCTGTCCGTCCACTCCCAGACCTTGCAGGACGTAGTTCGTCGCGTCGATCTGGCCTTCCAAGCGTTCTTCCGCCGCGTCAAGGCGGGCGAGACTCCTGGCTATCCTCGCATGAAGGGCGTCGGGCAGTACGACTCTTTCACCTTCACGCAGGGCGGCTACTCCCTCGGCGCGGACGGCCTGACGCTGTTCAAGATCGGTGTGGTCAAGGCGGTGTTCCACCGCGTCGTCGCGGGCAGGGTCAAGACACTGACCATCCGCAAGCGCGGCAACAAGTGGTTCGCCTGCTTCTCTTGTGAGGTCGCCGCTGAACCCTTGCCCGCGTCCGTCGAGGCCGTCGGCATCGACGTGGGCCTGACGCACTTCGCCACCCTGTCGGACGGTTCCACCGTGCCGAACCCCAGGTTCTTCCGTGCCGATGAGAAGGCGCTGGCGAAGGCCCAGCGCAGGCTTTCCAAGCAGAAACGCGGGACGCCCGCCCGAAGGAAGACCCGCAAGGTCGTGTCCCGCATCCACGAGCGCATCAGGAACCGTCGTCACGACTTCGTGCATCAACTCGCCCGAAGGCTCGTCAACCGCTACGGCATCATCGCCGTGGAAGACCTGAACGTGTCGGGTATGGTTCAGAACCACTGCCTCGCCAAGTCCATCGCCGACTCATCCTGGTCGATGTTCCGCTCCGTCCTGATCGGGAAGGCTGCAAGTGCCGCCCGTCAAGTCGTGGAGATCGACCCCGCGTTCACCTCCCAGGACTGTTCCGCCTGCGGCTTTCGGGTCAGGAAGAAACTCTCCGAGAGGGTTCACTCCTGCCCGAACTGCGGTCTGGTTCTTGACCGCGACCACAACGCCGCCTTGAACATCTTGCAGAACGCAAGAACTGCTCAAACCGCTCTGGGGCTACAGAGCGTCGGCTAAAAGGCCGTAGAAGCCACGGGCTTCAGCCCTGTGGAGTAGTCACTCCGCCAGCTTGGCGTCGTCGAACCCGGAAAGAATACTCTCGGCGGTCGCGTCTGCTGCGACCGTCGAGCGCACGATGAGCTGTATGCCGGGATGCACGTGTTGCCGGAGCGCCGCCTGAATGCGGCGCACCTGCCCCGGCCTGAAGCTCTCCGGAGTGCGCACCACCGCCAGGACGAGGAGCCGGCCGCCGTCCTCCCGGAAGCGCAGTTCGGAGAGCGTCGCCCCGAACACCTCGGCGGCGGCCTGACGGCGCAGGGCCCCCTCCAGGCGACGGCGCAGGGCGGCCTCGCTCTCCGAAAGAGGGCGGGCCTCCTCCCGGGGCTCGTACAGAAACTGCTGCGCGTCGGCGTCGCGCGTCAGCACGGAGCGCACCGTCAGCCGGACCGGCTGGCCGAGCGCCGCGACGAGCGCCGCCTCCATGGAGGCAACCTGCGCAGGGTCGAAGGCGACGGGCGTCCGCACGGTCGCCGTCACGGGAACGGCCGCCCCCTCGGCCGGCGGCGCCTCCCCGCGGTACAGGTCCGCGAGCTGCGCCCCCGGCGCCGTGGCGACGACCCGCTCTGACAGGACGCGCGTGGCCTCAGACAGGAACCGGGTCTGCTCCTCCACCACGGCCCGCCGCTCGCGCTCGGTATCGGCCAGGAAGACCGGGCCGTCACGGTCGGCGTCACGCGAAAGCAGGGAGCGCACCACCAGATGGACTTCGTCCACCCCCTCGACACTCTTCACGATGGCGCGCTCCAGGTCCGCAACCTGGCGCGGCGTCACCTCCTGCGGCGCCAGCACCGTCGCCACCACCTCCACCCCTCTCCTGCCGGAGCCGTGGGGCGGCGGGCCGAGGCGTACCTCCGAAAGCTGCGCGCCGGTCATGGTGCGCAGGCCCTCAGCCAGCGTCGTCTCCACAGCCTGCTCCAGTCGCCGCTCCCGGACGATCCGGACCAGGGTAAACGTCATGAACACGCTGACTCCGGCCAGCATGACCAGGCTAGGGCCGAATCGGCGCAGAACGGGCAGGAGGCGCGACGGCACGGGCGCCGGTCCTTGTGGCCCTTCCGCGGTCATGCCGAGTAGCGAAAACACTCCCGCTGCCGCCACCTGGATGGCCAGGAAGTTCGCAAAGAAGAGGAGGAACGCCCCCAGTGCCCACTCCCACCGGGCCGCTGCGAGGCACAGGCCGCAGGTGGTCAGCGGCGGGACCAGTGCGGTCGCGATGGCAACTCCGGGAAGAGCCGGGCTGACCTTCTTATCCACCATGGCGTACGCTCCGGCGAATCCCGAGGCCAGGGCGACGATGATGTCATAAAGGGTGGGCTGCGTGCGCGCCATGATCTCCGAGCCAAACCCAAGTTGGAGCGGAATCAGGCCAATCAGCGCCCCGATCAACACCGCCAGCAGCATCCCCATCAATTCGGAGGACGCCGCGCGCCGCATCAAGCGCTGGTCGCCCGTAGCAAGGCTGAGCGCCGTGCCGAAGATCGGTCCCATCAGCGGGGCAACCAGCATCGCCCCAATCACCACGGCGGTGCTGTTGGAAAGGAGGCCGAATGCAGCGATGACCGTAGAGATGGCGACGAGGATATAGAAGGAACGACTGGGGACCGACAGGGCTTCGATGGCCTCGTACACCTCCCGCCGGTGCGCAGGTGGGATACGAACGACAAGGCCGAAAATCCCACGCGGGGACGGCGAGGAAGGCTCGGGGCCTGGCGACAGGTCGGCTTTCTCCGAAGGCATAGTGCGACGATCCAGCTCTGGCTCGCCGTAACAAGCCGGGGTAGAGGAACACGGACGGCTATGCCCGCGCACCCAGGTTTTATGCTACCACACCCGATTTTTCCCTATTTCGCTCGCGGCCTTGACAGGTGTCCCACAGCGCGGATAAAATGCACTCATGCACTATTTTAGTGCATGAGTGCATTCCATGGTTACACCTTCTCCTGCTGCTGCCGCCGCTGCTACCGACTCGCGAATCCGGGATGCCATCCTGGACGCCGTGGAGCGCCTTCTGGGGCGCTACGGCTACCAGAAAATGACAATGGATGACATTGCCCGCGAGGCGGGAATCGCGCGCCGCACCATCTACCTGCACTTCCCGAGCAAGGAGGAGGTCGCCCTGTGCTCCATCGACCGGGTCGTGGAGCGCGTGCTGGAGCGGCTGCGCGAGATCGCCGGCGACGAGACGCTGCCCACGCCGGAGCGCGTCCGCCGGATGCTGGTCGCCCGCATTCTCACCCGCATTGACAGCGTCCGCGACTACCACGGCAGCCTGGACTCCCTCTTTGAGGCGCTGCGCCCGGCCTACATGAAGCGGCGCGGCGGCTACTTCGACGCGGAGTCACGCGTCTTCGCGGACGTCCTGACGGCGGGGGTGGAGGATGCGTCCCTCTCGCTGCCGGAGGACCCTGTGACCACCGCCCGAACGCTCCTCATCGCCACGAACGCCCTGCTCCCCTACAGCCTGAGCGTGCGCGAGTTGGGGGAGCGCGCCGAGATCGCCGCCCGTGCCGAGCGCGTCGCCGCGCTCCTGCTCACCGGCCTCGTCCGCCGGGCAGCCTGACCCTTCGGAGACACGAAGATGAATCGAAATCACACTCTGCGCCTGCTCGCCGCTTCGGCGACCATGGTATGCGTCTGCCAGACCGGGACCATCCGCCCCGGCCATGCGAAGGAGATCGCGCCGCCGATACCCACGAGCGCCGCCGTAACGGCTCCCGCTGCCCCCGCTTCCGCCGCCGCCCTGACCGCCGAGGAGAAGACCCGCATCATCGACGGCGTGTGCCGCCAGCTCAACGAGGCGTACGTCTTCCCGGAGACAGCGAAGAAGATGGAGGCCGACCTGCGCGAACGGCAGAAGCAGGGCGCGTACGACGCCGTCACGGACAACAAGGCGTTCGCCGACGCCCTGACCGAGCACCTGCGCGCGGTGAGCAAGGACAAGCACCTGAGCGTCTTCTACAGCCCGAAGCCGCTGCCGGAGGACCTGGGGCGCGAGCCGGAGGGGTCACCGCCCGCCGCGGTGCGGGAGCAGCAGCGCCGCGACATGGCGCGCACCAACTTCGGGTTCGAGCGAGTGGAGCGCCTGCCGGGGAATGTCGGCTACCTGGACCTGCGCGGGTTCTACGCGCCGGACGCGGCGGGTGAGACCTGCGCCGCCGCGATGACGTTCCTGTCCCACGCGGACGCCCTGATCCTGGACCTGCGCAGGAACGGCGGCGGCGAACCGGCCATGGTGGCCCTGGTCTGCTCCTACCTCTTCGACGAGGGCGAGGAGGTCCACCTGAACGACATCTACGACCGCCCCAGCGACAGCACGCGCCAGTTCTGGACCCTGCCCACCGTCCCCGGCAAGCGCCTGGGCCGCAGGCCGGACGTGTACGTGCTGACCAGCAGCCGCACCTTCTCCGGCGCGGAGGAGTGCACATACAACCTGAAGAACACCAGGCGCGCCACGGTGATCGGGGAGACCACCGGCGGCGGCGCCCACCCCGGCGGCCCCCGCCGCGTCAACGACCACTTCGGCGTGTGGCTGCCCACCGGCCGCGCCATCAGCCCGATCACCAAGACCAACTGGGAGGGCACCGGCGTCGCCCCGGATATCGCCGTCCCCGCCGACCAGGCTCTCCCCCTCGCCCACCGGAAGGCGCTGGAGAAAGCCATCGCGCGCAGCCAGAACGACCCGGAGCGCGCCGAAGCCCTGAAGAAAGTCCTCGCAGACCTGGAGAAGAAGTAGGAGATCCGATGTTTGCGCCGTGGACTGAAGTCCCGGCTTCTGTGATTCAAGCCCGCCTCCGCGGGCTC
>CALEKU010000006.1 GCA_937902745.1 uncultured Armatimonadota bacterium | reverse complement strand
CCCTGCCCCCAGTGCCGAGAAATCGGGTAATCTCCGGCGCCCGGCGGAAGACATATAAGTGTCGCGACAAAAGATACGGGCCCGCACCAGATAGTCAGTAATCAGTCAGTAGATCGCATGATGAGCACGCGGGGCGGAGGCCGCGGGGAGACGGCACAGTACGCCCTCCCCTCCCGCCCCCTGCTCCGGAACGGGAGATTTTGTATCATGCTGCGGACCAACCGCTGGCCCCTCGCGCTCTGCGCCGGTATCTTTGTCGCCTCCTCCGCTGCCCTCGCCCTCGGGTCGGGCCGCCCGGACTCGCACCGGGCCGCGGCCTCCGAAAGCCCCAGTCAGCGCATGTTCCGCGCCCGCTCCGTACCCGACAGCGCGGAGGCGATCGCGGCGGTCGCCCGGGACCCTGCGGACCAGTGCATTGCGGAGTACGCCCTGGCAGCGAAGCGCCTGGAGGAGGGCAATCTGGACGCCGCGCTGGTGCTGCTGGCGTCCGCGCGGGAACGTCCCCTCCTTATCTCCCCCAGCACGCGCGAAACCGCCGGGCGCCCGGGCGCCGCGCCTGACAACATCTCCGACTCGTCGCAGTTGCTGCTGGTGTCGGTGAACCTGTGCCGCCTGGCGGAGCGGGCGGCCGAGGAGGGAGACGCGGCGCGGGCCCAGGACCTGATCCAGCGCTCCCGCGAGATTGCGCAGCACGTCCTGGAAACGGACCAGCCGACGATGGACGCTCTCATGACCGCGCGCAGCATCGACGCCAAGACGGGCCGCAGCGAGATTCGAGCGCTCCGCCACCTCCGCCTCACCGCCAAAGCCCTGGAGGCGGAACGCCGCGAGTCACAGTTGAAGGGCTTCTACACGCGCTACGTCCTGCCCGAGATGGTACGCCTCCGGGCCCAGCTGGACCAGACAGTAGCGTTAATCAGCGACCAGCAGGAGCGGAAGACGGCGATAGAACGCCAGGTGGAGAACAACGACCTGATCTCCGCCTCCCTGATCCGCTCGTATCTCGCGGAGCGCACGCGCCTGCTGTCGTAGTCACCGACCGTTGAAAAAAAGCCCCCGGCGCCAGCGGCGCCGGGGGCTTTTTTGTCGTGTCTCGCGGTCAGTTGATGGACGAAACCAGCTTGAACATGGGAGCCATGACGGAGATGGCGATGAAGCCGACCACAACGCCCATGAATACGATAAGCATCGGCTCGATGAGGCTGGTGAGGCCCTTCACGGTGGCGTCCACTTCCTTGTCGTAGAAGTCGGAGACCTTGACCAGCATCTCGGAGAGGCGCCCCGTCTCCTCGCCGATGTCAATCATGTGCGTAACCATCAGCGGGAAGATGCCCGACGCCGCAAGCGGCGTGGAGATGCGCTGGCCCTCCTTGATAGCCTGGCGCGCGTCCCGGATCGCCTTCGCCAGAACCGCGTTGCCCGCGGTCTCGCCGATGATATCCATCGCGCGCATCATGGGAACGCCGGCCGCGACCAGAGTACCGAAGGTGCGCGAGAAGCGGGAGACGGCCATCTTCAGGACCAGTTCACCCACGATGGGGAACTTCAGCTTGAGCCGGTCGATGTTCATACGGCCCTGCGGGGTCGAGCCGTAGCGCTTGACTCCGAAGAACGCCGCGCCGGCAACCAGCGGAATCGCCCAGACGTACTTCACGACCCAGTCCGACATGGCGAAGAGGGCCTGTGTCATGGCGGGCATCTCGACATTCAGGTCGGCGAAGATCTCTTTGAAGCGGGGCAGCACCAGGTAGAAGAGGGCGAAGATCATACCGATCGAGAAGCAGAGGACGATGACCGGGTACATCATCGCCGACTGGATCTTCTGCTTGATCTCCATCTCCTTTTCCAGGAAGGTCGCCAGACGGTCCAGGATGGAGTCCAGAATACCACCCAGTTCGGCCGCCTTGACCATGTTCACGTAGAGCTTGGAGAAGCAGTTCGGGTATCGGGCCAGAGCGTCCCCGAGCGATGAACCGCCCTTGACATCCCGGCGGACCGACGCCAGGGCCGTCTTGAGGGCGACGTCCTTGGTCTGCGTCTCCAGAATGTCCAGACACTTGAGCATCGCGATGCCCGCGTCGATCATGGTCGCGAACTGGCGGGAGAAGACCACCAGTGCCTGGAGTTTGGGCCCGCCCATCGTCCTATTCGACAGGAACGGGAGAGAGAATGACTTCTCCTCGTTCACCGACACGATCTGGAACTTCTGATCGTGCAGGCGGGAAACGACGACGTTCTCGGAATCCGCCTCCAGGCGCCCCTTTATCTGCCGCCCTACCGGGTCGATGGCTTCATAAACATACGTGGCCATGCAAATGTCCTTACTTTAACTTCATCCAGGGTACACGAGATTAGGAAGCGGGCTACGAGCCCCGGGACAGACGCAGGAAGTTCTCGCGGTCGATGGCCCGCATGATCGCCTCCTCGTAGGAGATGAGGCCGGACTTGTGCATGTCGGCCAGCACCTTGTCCATAGGCTGCATGCCGTACTGCGAGCCGGTCTCGATGGCGCTCATGATCTGGTAGGTCTTGCCCTCGCGAATCAGGTTGCGCACCGCCGCGGTCGCCACCAGAATCTCGATCGCCGCGATACGCCCGCCGCCGAGCATGGGCAGGAGCTGCTGCGACACGACCGCCTCCAGGGAGTTGGAGAGCTGGACCTTAATCTGGTCCTGCTGGTCGGAGGGGAAGACGTCCACCACGCGGTCGATGGTCTGGGGGGCGTTGCGGGTGTGCAGGGTACCGAACACCAGGTGGCCCGTTTCCGCCAGGGTGAGCGCGGCGGCGATGGTCTCCTTGTCGCGCATTTCACCGACCAGGATGACATCCGGGTCCTCGCGCAGTACGGCGCGGATGGCGTTACCGAAGTTCTCGGTGTCCTGGCCGATCTCCCGCTGGTTGACCATGGCTGTCTTGTGGACGTGGAGGTATTCGATGGGGTCCTCCATGGTCATGATGTGGCAGGGGCGCTCCTGGTTGATGACGTCGATCATGGACGCGATCGTGGTGGACTTACCGGAGCCGGTCGGCCCGGTCACCAGGATCAGGCCGGAGTGCTTGCGGGTCAGATCGCGCAGGACCGATGGCAGGCGCAGCTGCTCCAGCGACGGGATGGCCTGGGGAATGGCGCGCATCGCGAAGCCGATGCTGCCGCGCTGCCGGTACACGTTGAAGCGGAACCGGCCGACGTTCGCCACGCCATAGGAGAAGTCCAGCTCCTTGGTGCGCTCAAACCGCTCGATCTGCTCCGAAGTCAGGATGTCGTAGACCAACCGCTGCGCCTCGCGCGGAGTCACTACCTCCCAGCGGGACGCCGTCAGCTTGCCGTCGATGCGGAACATGGGAGGCAGGTCCACGGTGACGTGGATGTCCGAGGCACGCATCTGCTGGCTGACGCGCAGGATATCGTCGATGTGCGTTTCCGAAAGCGGAAGCGCCTCGGTCTCCTGCGGCTCGTCCAGCCCGAAGCCCAGTCGCATCGCCGGGGCGCCGGAGCGCTCCGCGGCGGGCGTGGTACTCGGCAGCGGGCCGTCCTCAAGCAGGCCGCGCAAGAGCTGCACGTCGTCCCCGGAGACGGAGGACGCGCCGGCGAGCCCCTTCTGCCCGGTGGGCAGCAGTTCCGGAGTGGTGGACGGCAGCAGTTCGCGCGATGCGCCGCCCAGAGGGGCGTTGCCAGGCGTCTGCGCCCCGTTGCCGGGGCCTTTGGGACCCCGGTTCCCGGTGGGGAGTAGGGCGAGATCGTCTTCGGGAAGCAGTGAACTCATAGCGGAATACCTCAGTGCCGATTGTCGGCAAGCCCGTGTTGACTCCTCAGTCCCCGCCAGAACCGTGCCACACCGGCGTTTTGCGGGGTTTTTCGCCCTGCCCGCCCGCCCGCCCGCGACCCTGTTCGTCACGCTGGTACAGAAATTGCCGATACCCGCCGAAAATCGCCATCGTAGCGCGGTTCTGGCAGGCCCAACGGAAAGCCGGGGGGCGCCGACCCGAAACAGGTATGGTGACCCACGAAGCATTACCGGCCAAACGGAGACCGATTCCCGTGACATCCTCCCGGCTGCCCGTTTCGCACGGCGCGCCTTCTACTGCAGCAGTGATGGAGACACCCGCGGCGACAGCGGTCCACGCCCCGGCCCTCGGCCCCACACGTCGGCGCGTGCGTTCCGGCGGCGGTAATGGCTCCGGTCCGCAGGCGCGCGGCGACGACGAGCAAGTTTTAGGGTGGATCGTCGACTTCTGCCGCCGCCGGGATGCGCTCGCCAACAGCGGGGAAGATCTTCAGGCCGCGGCGGCCCTGGGCGAACTCAAGGCGAGGATCGCCCACGCCCACACCGCGCTGGTGGAATCCATCGCGCGGCGCTTCCTCGGCTCGGGCGAGCCGCTGGACGACCTGGTGCAGGAGGGGTTCCTGGGTCTGCTCTCGGCGCTGGAGAACTACAATCCTACCCACGGCGCGGGCGCCAACGGCAGCGGGCGCTCCGTCAAGTTCAGCACCTACGCCACCCACTTCGTGGCCGGCTCCATCCGCCACTTCCTGCGCGACCGCGGCAAGATCATCAAGGAGCCCGCGTGGCTCCACGAGGTCTCGACCCGCATCAACCGCATGACCGACCTCCTGACCCAGAAGCTGGGGCGGGCGCCGGAGCCGGCGGAGATAGCGGCGGAGTTGAACCTTACCACGGAAGCGGTCGAGGAGATCCTTTCCACCCGGCAGACCTTTCAGGTGGCTGCCTTCCAGACATCGGCGGACGAGGACGAGGGTGGCTCGCTTGGTCTGGTAAACCCGGAGAAGATCCGCTCAGACCGCTATGTCACTTTGCAGCTCCCGATTGAGGATAAGATTGTCCTGCAGAACGCCATCGCGAAGCTGAAGGACCTGGAGCAGCACGTCCTTCTGGAGTTCTTCTATCAGGACCTTTCGCAGACCGAGATCGCCCGCAAGTTCGGCATCTCCTGCAACTACGTCTCCCACATCATCAAGAACGCCACGGGCAAGCTGCGCCGGGTGCTGGGCGAGGCCGAGGTCCGTGATCGCCACCGCGCACGCGAAACGTCCCTGACCGACCCGGTGACCGGCCTGTTCCAGGAGGAGCACGCTCTGCGCCGTGGCGAGGAGGAGATTAGCCGCATCGCGCGGGCGGGCCAGCCCGCCGCCGTGCTCCTGGTCGACGTTGCGGGCCTACCACAGGGCGGGCTCCGCCGGGAGCAGGTGTGGGGTATCCTGGGCGCCGCCCTGCGTAAGTCCATCCGGCGCATCGACATCGCCGGGCGGATGGGGCAGGACCGCGTCCTGCTGGTACTGCCGCACACCACCGCAGAACAGGCGCAGGCGGTCGCGGTGCGCCTGGAGGATGTTCTCGTTGCGGCTGCGGCGGCCTCCGGCGAACATCTCGTCGTGCGCGTTGCCGTCGCTCTCTACCCCGAACAGGCCCGCTCGCTGCCGCGCCTCCTCGCCATCGCCCGCTCCGTGCTCGCCGCGCACATTCCCGGCGGCGAGGGCGCCCCCGCCACCGAATCCCTGGCCTCCTGACCCCACGGGCAGCGCCCCCGCGTCCGATGCAGGGGTTACGGCTCGATCCGCACCTCGAAGTCCAGCACCAGGCGCCCGTCCTCGGCGCGCACCTGCGCCCCCTTCACATGCCGAAGCAGATCGCGCGGGTTGAGCGCGGGCGCGTGGCCCGCCCCGGGCGCCGCCGGTGGCTCGGGAGTCGCGGGCGCCTCCTCGCCGCCTGCCTGCCCCTGCTGCAGCAGGTCCGCCAGCAGTTCATTGAGGACCTCCTGCTTCACGGGGACGCTCCCCCGCACCTCCAGCCCCGCAAAGTCCCTCAGCCCGTTTGCCAGGTACTTATCGATCAGGTTCGCCATCCATCGTCTCCGTTATGGTATTTGTCGTCGGTAGAGTGCCGGCAGCCCGCGCATCCTCCGGCGTTGCCAGTTCCAGGTCCCAGAACATCACGCCCCGCTGCACCGAAACGCGGCAGGAGCGCACCAGGGGAATCAGCCAGTCCAGCCCGCCGCGCCGCAGCAGCATGCCGATGTTCAGCGTCACGTGCCGCCCGTCGAGCCCGATCCAGTCCGGCAGCGGCGCGGCCTTCACGAGCGCGCCGGTCAGTCCGCCGGTCAGAAGCGTCAGGTGGATGCGCGGGTCGTGTGGGAACGGCACGACAGGCTGCACCCTCCCCTCCAGCTGGAAGGTCGGAGTGAAGAGGAACGTGCGGACTGTGATTTCGTAGCCGATATGGTCCGGCCCTAGCAACACCAGGCGCATGGACTGGACCGCGCCGCGCTTTGCCGGGTCCTCCGGGCGGCCCGCCAGCAACAGGTCATCCACCACCCGCTGCGTCAGCGGCACGCGCACATGGATGGTAGAGCCGGCGAAGGAGGGAAACCCTTCCGCCCGCTCCCGCTCGTACAGTCGGGTGAAGAAATCGGCGATGCGCCCCCCGAGGTCCTTGCTACTCACCGGCCGCGGCCCGCCCTTCCGCCGCCGCGCGGCCGGGTACTTCCACCCCTTCGTAAAGGTCCGCGAGACGTAGCGTCACCCCGACGCTCTCCAGCGTGACCGATTCCTCTTCGCCGACGGCAGCGGCGTACCGCCACGTCTCCTCGCCGTCGTCCCGCACGAAACGCTCCACGGCGTGGCGTGCCTGGCTCACCAGCACATACTCCCGCAGCGACGGGATGCGCTGGTACAGCAGGAACTTCTCGCCGCGGTCATACGCCTCCGTGGACTCGGAAAGCACCTCGACAATGAGCGTCGGGTTCCGCAGGATGTCCTGGCGTTCGTCCTCGAACTCCCGCTCCCCGCAGACCGCCACCAGATCGGGGTAACAGTACTGGCGGCTGCCCGTAATCCGCACCTTCATATCGTTCGCGTAAGCCCTGCAGGAGCCGCCCCGAAGCCCACTCCAAACGAGCCCGCTCAAGTTCATGTTGATCGTGTTGTGCGCCTCGGTCGCGCCGGACATGGCCACGATCTCGCCAAGGCGGTACTCGTGACGCTCTAGAGACGCGCGCTCGAAGGCCAGGTACTCCTCCGGGGTGACAAAGACGGGCTGATCTACCTTGCGCTGGACGGCCATGGCGGGCGGGCTTCTCCTTCAACGGGCTTATGTTACCGCGCAAGGGGCCTTTTTCACGCACGATGGCGGAAGGAAAGGCGGCGTCCTCCGGGGAACGAAGGCGCACTGATCGACGGCGATGCCGCCCCCTTTGGAGAAACACGCATGGCACAAAACCGCGCCTCCGAACCGCCCCTCCCCCCCGGGCTTCCGGACCCGCTGCGCCTCTCGAGCGGCGAACCCGTCTCCTCCGAGCGGCAGTGGCGGGAGAAGCGCCGTCCCGAGCTTCTGGAGCTGTTTCGGACGCACGTCTACGGCCGGGCGCCGGTAGGCAGGCCCCCGAAGCTCACCTTCGCCGTGCGGAGCGTCACGCCGGACGCGATGGACGGCCGGGCGACCCGCAAGCTGGTCGACATCGCGTTCGAGGGGCCGGGCGGCCGTGGGAAGATCGACCTGCTGCTGTTCACGCCGAACGACGCGAAGCGCCCCGCCCCGGCGTTCTTGCTTCTGTGCAATCGGGGAGCGGAGAACATCGACCCGACGCGCGAGAAGAAGTCGCCGTTCTGGCCTGCCGAGGAGATTATCGCCCGGGGCTACGCCGCCGCGGCCTTCCTCCTGCCCGACGTAGATCCGGACGAGCACGACGGCTTCCAGAACGGCGTCCACGGTATTTTTGACCCTCTGTTCCCAGGTGGGAAGCGCGGGCCGGACGCCTGGGGCACCATCGCGGCCTGGGCCTGGGGCGCGAGCCGCGCCCTGGACTATCTGGAGACCGACCGGGACATCGACGCGAAGCGGGTGGCGGTGATTGGCCACTCCCGCGGCGGCAAGACCGCCCTCTGGGCTGGCGCCGAAGATGAGCGCTTCGCGCTGGTCATCAGCAACGAGTCCGGCAGCACCGGCGCGGCGCTGGCACGAGGCAAGAAGGGCGAGACCGTCGCCGACATCAACAGGCAGTTCCCGCACTGGTTCTGCGCGAACTATAAGTCGTTCAACAACCGGGAAGCGGACCTGCCGGTAGATCAGCATGAGCTCATCGCCCTGAGCGCCCCGCGCCCGGCGTATGTTGCCAGCGCCACCGAGGACACCTGGGCAGACCCGCGGAGCGAGTTCCTGGCCTGCGTGGCGGCCGAGCCCGTGTATCGCCTCCTCGGGAGGACGGGCCTGGGGACGGACCGGATGCCCCCGCCGGAAACGCCCGTGCAGTCCGGCT
>CALEKU010000005.1 GCA_937902745.1 uncultured Armatimonadota bacterium | reverse complement strand
GCGCCTCGGCGCGCCCGACGCGGCGGTCGCGGCCCGCGTCGCGGCGGTAGCGGACGTGGCGGAACTGGAACGCCTGCTCGACCGCCTTCTAGAGGTCGAGACCTGGCAGGAACTGCTGGCGTAGCGGCGACGGGCCGTTACGGGGAGGGAACGCTTTCGCCCGGGGCTTCTTCGCACACGCGGCGGCGGCAGTAGGCGGCGACGAGCGGCCAGTCAAGTTCGATCTCTTCGAGCGCCCGGGGCCGGACGGCGTAGAGGCCGCGGTCCAGGCGCTCGAACCACTCGTAGACGTTCTTGAAGAGGATGTTCTGCGCCTTCGGCCCGGCACCCTTCGCCCGGGCATCCGCGGGGGAGAGAGGGCCGTGCCGCTCCAGGAGGCAGGCCAGGAACACGGACTGCTCGCGGTAGGCGGTGGCGATCTTCGTCTTCGTGACGCCACCCAGGTTGTAGTCGGCGGAGCGGGCAGCGACCTCGCGCAGGATCGCCGCCCGCTTCTTCGCGGCGCGGCGCGGTCTCGCCTCTGCCACCGGGTGCAGGGGGACCTCTACGGACGGCGGGGCGTCGTCCAGATCGGGGAAGTGCACGAGGATGAGGCCTATCTCCAGACGCTTCAGCAGGTGCTCGATGCCGCGGCGCCGCTTGTCGTAACGCGCCTTCGGGTGCAGCGTGCCCTCCGCAGGCAGGGCGACATAGACGGTGTCCGCCACCTTTTGCCGCTGGGTGGCCTGTATCAGCAGGTCCGTGCTGAACCCGGTTTTCAACTCCACCACGACCAGTTCCGAGTCGCGCACGGCCGTGATGTCACAGCCGTTGACCTCGCTGCGCACCGTCCACCCCTGCGCCTCCAGGTACTCACGCACCGGCGCGGCCAGGTCCGATTCCCGTCGCAGCTTCCTCACGATGCTTAGATTGTAACACGCTTGTTCACCCTGCGGTGAGGAGGGCACGCACGGGGGAGGCGTCTGCCCCCACAAGGCGGAGCGGCAGGGCGGTGAGGTGGTAGCGGCCGGGCGGCACCGCGGCGAGGTCGAGCGATTCGAGGATGTGGATGCCGCGCGCGGCGAGCGCGTGGTGGTTGGGGAGGTCTTCGCTCTCGATGGCGTCTACGGAGGGAACATCCACGCCCAGCAGGACGACGCCCCGCTCCGCCAGCCATTCCGGCACGTCCGGCGCGAGCGTGGGGACGTGGTCCGGGAAGGTTGTGTGGTCGGTCCACCCGCCGGTCTTCAGCAGCAGACGTGGGGTTTCCGCCAGGTCAAGTCCTGCCAGGCTATCCATGCCGATGAGGGCATGGCCGGTCACGTCGGCCACCTGGCAGGGGCCTACATAGACGGAGGGGGCGATGGCGTCCACAGTCGCACCGTCGGGGAGGAAGTGGAAGGGGGAGTCCGCATGGGTACCCGTATGTGTGCTCATCGAGACCACGCCGACATTGACGCTCTCCCCCTCGCTCATCTTCCCGCCGAGCGCGAACTGGTAGGGGGCGTCACCCGGCCACACGGCCAGCCCCTCCCGCACCGGGATGGTGATGTCGTAGTAGGGGGGGCGCTGTTGCCGACGCGGCTCGTTCACGGGGTTACGCCTCGCCGAAGGTCGCCACTAGCTCGTTCTCGCGGGCCGTGGTCACGAGGGCAAGGACGGAATCGCCGGCCTCCAACAGGGTGTCGGGGGAGGGCAGCAGACCGCGGTCCTGGCGGATGATGGCGACGATATGCGCCCCGGCCGGCATGGTCACCTCGCCAATGCGGCGGCCCGCGACGGGGGAGTGCGGCGATAACTCCACCTGGACGATCTCCAGGTCGCCGCGCGACAGGGCGGCCACCGGCACAACCTCGTCGCTTTCGATCTCCTGCTCCAGCAGGTTGAAGATGATGCGCGTCGCGGAGACCGTGGTGTCGATGCCAAGCTTGGCGAAGAGGGCTTCGTTTGCGGGCGAGTTGACGCGCGCGATGGTGCGGGGGACGCCGAACTTGCGCTTGGCCATCTGGCAGACGACCAGGTTGTCCTCGTCCTCGCCCGTGACCGCGACGATCACGTCGGCGCGCCCGAACCCGACCTCCTCCATCACCCGCATTTCGCACCCGTCGCCCTGAACGGCGATCTCGCCCAGTTCCTCAATCAGGCGCGCTGCGCGCTGCCGCTCCTTCTCCAGGAGCAGCACTTCGTGTCCGGCCGCGGCCAGGTCCTTGCTGAGATAGTAGCCGACATTGCCGCCGCCCACGATGATGCAGTACATGAATCTCTCCTGTCCTTCTCCGTCGGGAAGGGCGTCAACGCGCCGCGACGGCCGGGGTTTTACCGCCGTTCCGGGTGCGGACGGCCTGGATTTGGGCCACCAGGTCGCCGACGGGCTTGCCCTCGGACAGGTCGAACATCAGGTTGGCGGCGATGGAGGTGGTGCAGATGGTCTGGATGCCCAGTTCCCGGTAGGCCGCGGCGCGGGACGGGTCGTAGATGCGGGTCAGGACGGTTCCGACGTTGAAGACGCTGCGCGCGATCTGCGCCGCCATGATGTTGCGGTTATCGCCATCGGTGACGGAGACGAACACCTGCGCCTGCTCGATCCCGGCACGCCGCAGCACGTCGATATCGGTGCCCGAACCGACGACCCGGGTGCCGGTGAAGTTGCGGCCGAGCCGCCGGAACGCATCCGACGTTTGGTCCACAACGATGACCTCATGCCCGGACTCGGCAAGCATGCGCGCCAGCGTCGAACCGACGCGGCCACAGCCGACTATGATCGCTCGCATTTTATTCTGACTCTCTTGTTCGCGGTGATACAGCGCAACGTCGCGCGTTTGCAGGTCGGCCGAGGGGCGCCTGGAGGCGACCACCGTTAATTACAACGGCATCACGGCGGCGCACCTTCCTGCTACTGCATTTTATCGCCTGCGGGGGCGCTTGACAGCGGAGGCAGGCCGTGATAGAGTTAGCTCTGTCCGCGTAGTTTGTGCACCCGTAGCTCAGTGGATTAGAGCGTCTGGTTGCGGTCCAGAAGGTCAGGGGTTCGAATCCCTTCGGGTGCGTTTTGTGTGTGCGCCGCTCGGCCTCAGGGAGGCTCGAGCGGTTTTTGTTTTTCTCAGGGACGCGAGGGCCACAATCCGCCATTTCGGGGGCGCCGGAACCAGACGAGCGGCTTATCCTGGGAGCATGGCTGACTCGCTGACTGATCGACCCCTCGTTTCGCCCGACCTACCCGCCGGGCAGGGCCTGCCGCGTCTGATCCAGGCGGGAATGGGCATTCGCGTCTCCGGCTGGCGCCTCGCCAGCGCCGCCTCGCGCGCCGGGGCGCTGGGCGTGGTCTCTCACGTTGCCCTGCGCCATGTGGTCGTGGAGGAGGTGCGCCGTGGCGACCCCGACGCCCTTGCTGCCGCCGCCACGTTCCCCGTCGCGTCCTATCGCGACGAACTGCTTGCTTACGCTCCGGGGGGCGCGAAGCACCGCGCGCCCGTGCCCCTGGACCATCCGGACCCGCGCAAGGGCGAACTGCCCAAACGCCTTTCCGTCATTGCGGCCTATGTGGAGGTCTTCCGCGCCAAGCGGGGACATCGCGGCAAGGTCGGCATCAATATTATGTGGAAGTGCACCCTGACCGTCCTGCCGTCGATCTACGGTGCCATGCTGGCGGGCGTGGATGCTCTGCTCTGCGGCGCGGGCGTGCCTATGGAACTGCCGGATATCGTCCGGCGCATCCGCGCGGGCGAGGATCTGTGCTATACGCCGCTCCACGGCACGGGGACGAACGTTCGCCTGGACATCGCGGCGGACCAAACGGCGGGACTGCTCGCCGCGCATGAGCCTCCCAAGCTGCTGCCCATCCTCTCGAACTTCGCCTTCCCGAAGCGCATCCTGGATGTCTGGGAGCGGGAACACAACACCCGCCCGTTCGCCTTCATTCTGGAGAACCACGAGGCGGGCGGGCACAACGCTCCCCCGCGCAACAAGGTCGCCTTTGGCGCGCAGGATGAGATAAACGCCTACTTCGACAAGGTCGTGGCGCTGGGCATTCCCGTATACGTGGCGGGCGCCTTCCCACACGGGGGCACCTGCGAGGACTACCGCGCCTGGCGCTGGCGCGGAGCCTACGGTATTCAGGTCGGCTCCCGGTTTGCACTGTGTGACGAATCGGGCCTCCGGCGCGACCTGAAGGACCGCATTCTCGCGCGTAACTGGTTCCATGTCGCCGAACTCAAGAAGGCGGAAGCGCGCGAAGGCGCGGAGGGCGAAGGCGCGGAGGGCGAA
>CALEKU010000004.1 GCA_937902745.1 uncultured Armatimonadota bacterium | reverse complement strand
GGGAGCCCGCGGAGGCGGGCTTGAATCAACGAAGCCGGGACTTCAGTCCACGGCGAAAACGCCCCTGCGAAGGCAGCCCGTCAGGTGACATACGGTGGGTTCCTGCTTGTCTTCCTGTGCGCGCCGATCGCCCTGCTGCTGGCCGCGCTGTGGCGGCGGCTGCGGCGGCGCCACCTGATCGCCTGCGGACTGGTCTGCCTGCTCGCGTTCGTCTACACCACGCCGTGGGACAACTACGCGGCTTATAAGGGACTCTGGACGTTCGACCCGGCGTTCGTGTACGGCCCGCCGCTCTGGTTCGGCTACCTGCCGCTGGAAGAGTATCTGTTCTACTTCGCCGAGGCGGTGTTCGTCTGCCTGGTCGTCGTCGCGCTGTCGCGGGTGCGGTGGCTGCGGGCGGAAAGTGACCCCTGATGCTGCCCTTCGGGAAGTTCTCCTACCTCACGATCCTCCTGCTCTGGGTGCTGCCCATCTTGGCGATTCAGTGGGCGGTTGCGGGGCGGGCGCTCTGGCGGGCACGCCGGCTGATTCTTGCCACGTTCCTGGTCTGCGGGACGTACCTGTCTCTGGCGGACCATTTTGCGATCGCGCGCGGCATCTGGCAGATTCGCGAGGAGGGGATAGTCGGGTGGCGGCTGCAGGGGCACCTGCCATTAGAAGAGTCTCTATTCTTCTACCTCACCGTTCTGATGTGCGCGCAGGGGTTTGTGATGCTGGCGGGGCACTTCCGGCCGAAGGCGCCGCCGGGAGGAGAAGCCGAAGGGGAGGCGACGGTTTGAAAGTTCGTACGGGAGCAGAAGTCCTGGCCGCGGATGGGTTCGCACGGCTGCAGGGGCTGTCGGTGGGACTGGTCACGAACCAGACGGGGGTGTTGGCGAACGGAACGCCGACGGCGGACGCCCTGCGCGCTGCCGCGCCCGGGGTGAAGCTAAAGGCGCTGTTCGGGCCGGAACACGGCGTACGCGGGGATGTCCCGGCGGGCAAGTACGTGTCGGGGGGCAGGGACGCGAAGACGGGCCTGCCCGTGTACTCTCTTTACGGGACGACGAAGGTGCCGACCGCGGCCATGCTGAAGGGGCTGGATGCCCTGATCTTCGACATCCAGGACATTGGCTGCCGCTCCTACACCTACCTGTCCACGCTGGGGTGTGTTCTGGAGGGCGGGGCGCGGCACAAAGTCTCCGTGATCGTGCTGGACCGCCCGAACCCGCTGGGCCTGACCCGGGTAGAGGGCGGACCGCCGGAGCGCGGCTTTGTGTCGTTCATCAGCAAGTATGCGACGGCGTACCGGCACGGTCTGACCATGGGCGAGGCGGCGAAGATGATCAACGGGCGCGGCTGGCTCCCCGGCTCCCTCGCGGCGGAACTGACCGTGATCTCCTGCGAGGGGCTGACGCGCGACCTGGCGGGGTGGGAGGCGCTGGGCGGGCTGCCCTGGGTTCGCACTTCGCCGAACGTGCCGCATCCGCGCACGCCGCTGTACTACGCCGCTACCGGGATTGTGGGAGAGCTCCCCACCGTCTCCATCGGTATCGGCACGGATTTCCCGTTCGAGGTCATCGGGGCGCCCGGTGTGGACGCGGTAGCTCTGGTGAAGGCCCTGGAGAAGCTGCCGCTGGCGGGCTACGTTTTCCGCCCGCAGGAGTGGACGCCTACGAAGGGCGCGCACCGGGGCCGGCGCTGCGCCGGGGTGCGGGTGGAGGTGGCGGATGTGGGGCGGGCGGAGTTGTGCCGGTTCAACTTCGCTGCGATGGATGCCCTGCGCCGCGCCGCGCCGGATCTGCGCCTCTTTACCGCGTCCGGCCCGACGCGCATGTTCGACTACGCCTGCGGCACCGACCGGGTGCGGAAGGCGTACCAGGCGGGGAAGGGGGAGGCGGACCTGTGGGCCGCCTTCCAGAAGAACGCGGACGCCTTCGCTGCCGCGCGCAAGCCCTACCTGCTGTACTGACCCAACATACTTAGAGGGGCGGTAGCACACCGTTGGGGTCCAGTGCGGCCTTGAGGGCGCGCAGGGCGGCGAGTGCCTCAGGGCCGCGCTCCCGCTCCCACCACGCGCGCCGCGTTTCGCCAACGCCGTAGTGGTGGGCGACCGAGGTCGCGCCGGCGTCCACCGCCGCCCCCAGCACGGCGTCGGTCAACCGCAGATACAGGTCCCGCGCCGCTTCTGGCTCGTTGGGTTCGGCCTGCGCCGTCACGAAGAGGTCCAGCGCCGCGCCGTCCGGGCCGGGATGTGTGACCTGCGCCTCCGCCCCGGTAGCCAGCGGGGCGGCCGCGCGCCGCATCGCGGTGTGCGCCTCCTTCAGCGCGGGCCAGGGGCACCATACCGAGAACGCGTCCGCGAGGCCGCCCGGGCGCCCGTTCGCAGCCATCCAGCCCGTCTGATAGCGGGCATCGTACCAGGCGTCCCCGATCTCCGGCCCTAACTCCCGGCCGCCTACCTTCTGGCAGACGGCGTGTGCCATCTGGTAGTGGCCCGTCTGCACCACCTCGCTGCCCTCAAACCCCATCAGCAGAAGGCACCCGCTGCCCGGCGGCAGCCCGGCCGCAGCTAGCGGCTCGGTCGCGGCGTCCGCATCCCAGACACGCGCTACCGCCGGGCGTGCGTCGCTGCGGTACACCAGGCGCAGGGCGTCCACGGCATCCGGGAACGACGCGAACGTGAACACCGCCCAAGCCCGCGCCTCTGGCATCGGGAACATCCGCAGTGTCGCCCCCGTTACGATGCCCAGGGTGCCCTCAGACCCGATGAGCAGACGGTGCAGACCAGGTCCTGCGGCCTGAGCCGAGGTACGGACGACCTGCCCCGAGGGCAGGACCGCCTCCAGAGCCCGTGTCAGGTCCGCCTGACGGCCGTATGCGCCTGAGAAAGCGCCCACAGCGTCGGTCGCGACCACGCCGCCAACTGTGGCGAGGTTCAGGCTCTGCGGGTACTGGCCCAGCGTGTAGCCGTGCCGGTTCAACTGCTCTTCCAGGGAGGCGAGTACGCAGCCCGCGCCCGCCTCCAGCAGCAGCGACTCCTCATCCCAGTGCACCGCGTTGAGGCGCGAAAGGTCCACGGCGATCCGGGGGCGTCCCTGCGCGGCGGCGTGCGCCCCGACCGTGCTGCTGCCGCCGCCAAGCGGCACCAGCATCGCCGCGCGCGTCTCGTTCGCACGTCGAACCACGGCGACGACCTCGGCGGCATCGACGGGGCGGACCACTGCCGCGACCGGGTCGGGCACGGCGCCGCCCGCCTGCTGCTTCGCCTTGAAAAAGAGCGGCGACCAGGAGGACGAGGCGCGAGCGCAGGTTTCAGTGTCAGTGAGGACGTTCGCGGCGCCCAGGAGCGCGGTCAGTTCCTCGATGAAAGCGGCGATGGCGGCGGAAGCCATGCGGGAGGTGCCTACCTATCCGTAAAGAGTGTTCCAAACGTGGTCGTAATCCTGCGGGCGAATCAGGAAGCGCAGGAAGTCCGGGTTGCGGTGGAACGAGGTGAGCATCGGCTCGCCACGCCGGAGCCCGAAGTCCGGCAGGTCGCGCTCCGTGACCTCACGCGGAATAACCACCGTATGGTACTTCGGGTTCGGCTCCAGATCGTACCCCCGCGCGTTCTCGGATTTCAGGACGAAGTGCGCCATGCCTCCCTGCGCCACCACGGCATCATACTCCGTTACGCAGTCGTCGGTGCGCCAGGTCCCCAGCACCAGCGGCTCCTCGCCGATGTTGACCATCAGGGCCGCCCAGCCGGGGGCGACCACGGCCTTGTCCCCCGGCGCAAGCATCAGGGTCAGGATATCCTGCGGCGCGGGGTCCACGCCCTGCTGCAGGTAGAGCAACCCGCGCCCGCTCCAGACCTCGTGCGCCTCCGGGTACCCGATGCGCGTGCTGGAGGCGGCCGAGTTTACATGCCCGCGCGTACGCACCCGCTCCTCACTCCCCCGTAGCGTCCCGCCGCGCAGAACGGTCGTTACGAACACCAGGCCGCGGCGCCGGATCTCCTCTGCCTGCTCGCGGGGGGTGACCCCGCGGTATACGGAGTACAGGAGATCGTCCGCGCTCGCCCGCTCCGGCTCGTACAGGACCGGTCCCAGGTCGGCGGCCGCGCGCCTCTCCGGCTCGGGAGCGGTGACCTCCGGCCCGAAGCGGACTGTCAGTGACGGCGGATCAAGGGCGGCCGTAATCCCGGCCTGTTGCGTGAGGTCGTCCAAGAATCCCTCCGGAGCGCTTCCCAGATGCGGCGCCGCTTTCCTGACGCCGCACTTCCGTTTCGGTGCCCCGCCCTCTCTTTCCTGCGGCAGCGGAAAGGGCGCCGCGAGTTTAGCCGTTCGGGGTACACGATATAATGAGCGTACCCGTCTGAAGCCGGAACTTGCTCAGGAGAAACGATCTCGATTGACCTTCGCACCCACGGACCTTCTGGTAGTCGGCACTCTGATCATCCTCGAAGGTCTGTTGTCGGCAGACAATGCGCTGGTTCTGGCCCTTCTAGTGCGCCACTTGCCCGACAGGGAGCAGCGCCGGGCGCTGCTGTATGGACTGGTAGGCGCCTTCGCGCTGCGCGGCCTGGGCATCACGTTTGCCAAGTGGATGATGGGCCTCTGGTGGGTATGCGGCATCGGGGCGGTATACCTCATCGTTCTGGCCGCGCGCCACTTCATGACGCCGCGGCACGACGAGGAGGGCAGCGACGGAGCGAAGCCAAAGACAGGCCGGAACTTCTGGGCAACGGTGGCTGTGGTGGAGCTCACCGACCTTGTGTTCGCGGTGGACTCGATCCTGGTCGCCGTGGCCCTGGTGAACGACCCCGAGAAGGTCTGGATCGTCTACGCCGGTGGATTCCTTGGCATTGTTCTGCTGCGCATCGCCGCCTCGTTCTTCATCCGCCTGATCCAGAAGTACCCCGCGCTGGACAACACGGCCTATCTTCTGGTGGGCTGGGCCGGCATAAAGCTGGTTTCCGCGTCGATAGACATCTACCTGAAGGGCATTGGCCGGCCCGAGCTGCACCTGCTCCCCAAATGGCTCTTCTGGCTCGTCTTTGCATGCATCGTGGTGTTTGGCTCGTACTACGCTGTGCGCCGCGGGGCGTCAGAAGGCGACCAGGCAGAGGTCGAGGCCGCTGAGGCCGAGATGACGGATCTAAAGGAGAGCGGCTTCGCTGTGGACGCGGCGCACGTTGTGGAGACCGACGCCGAGCAGCGTACCCGCTCACCGCAGGAGGGACCCGCCGCCGGAGCATAGGCGCGGCAGGTCTCTCCAGGCGGATCACGCGGGCGGATCAGAGCAGGTCGAAGTCGTTGTCCTCCGGGCTCCGGTAGGAGTGCGCAAAGCGGCCGACTTTGACATGCCCATCCACGTAGGAGAAGAGCGTCGAGCCGCCGTAACGCGTCTTGTCCAGCGTAGCGTCCCAGTGACTGCATCCAGGGCTCCCGGGAAACAGGGAGCAGGGCGGCGGGACCCTCCCCGTGCGCCAGTGGTAGGGGCTGTTCGCATCCTCCGGCTCCCACGGGTCGAAGCACATGTCATAGTACTCAGAGTGGTACCACGCGTCGCCGGGCGCCGGGGTGGTCGCGGGGTAGGTGAGGCCGAACACCTCGTGCCAGTCCCGCTGCCGGAGCGCCATGAAGACCGTCGCGGCGGGCGCGGCGATCTCCGCCTGGGTGCGGGGGACGCCCGTGATGTAGCCGTTGGCGAGGAACGACCCCCACATTAGCTCCCGGTCCCGGTCCGGGTCGGACGGGTCCCACCAGACGTTCCCCTTGCTGCCCTCGCGCCCGCCGGATGCGGCGCCGCGCCCCATCTTGATGTATGGCTCCAGCGTCTCCTGGTAGTTGTGGATGACCTCCCAGCCGATCGTGACCGGCGTGCCCGTGTGCTCATCTATTACCATCGTGCGCGGGAACGTCTCGTCGTAGTCCTGCGCGTACATGAGCTGCGCCAACCCGATCTGCTTCAGGTTGCTGAGCGCCGTGGCCTGCCGCGCCTTGGCCCGTGCCTGGGCAAAGATGGAGAATAGGATCGCAGCCAGGATGGCGATAATAGCAATGACGACGAGCAATTCAATGAGGGTAAAGGCTCCGCGCTTGCCCCTCTGCTGCAGCATGGCAAATCCTCCCTGAGTGGGTTTTAGGGGGAGCCGGGCCGTCATGGTACCATGAGCCTGTCGGGGTGTCGGTCGCCTTGGCGGCGCCGGCTCCTGCAGCGAGGTCCCCGGCGTTGCCGCGCCGGGGGCCTCACACGGGTTGTCTCTTCGTGCGGTTTTACTTCCGCGACACCTCCGCGGCCATTTCGCGTCCCCGGTCGGTCAGGTGCAGGTGCCCCTCGGCATCCACCGGCGCGACCAGACCCGCCGACTGCGCCTCCGCCACCGCGCGGTCCGCCATTGCGGCGGTCCAGAGGAGCTCCTCCTGCAGGTGCGCGGGGCGGCACTCCCGGTCTTCTGCCGCAGTTCCCTCATGCGTCGCCAGGTGGACCAGTAGCGCCTCGCGGGCAAACTGCCGCCTCTGCCGGGCGCGCCGGACAGCCTGGGCGACCAGCCCCTTGCGCGGCGCGAGCAGGAGCGTGGCACCGAACAGCGCGCCCAGCACGGTAACGATCATGCCGCCGATGCTGACGTCCCAGAACGCCGCAAGACCATAGCCGGCCAACGCCCCAGCGACGCCCACGGCGACCGAGAGCGCGACCAGAGCGGGCAGGCGGTCGGTGAGCAGCGATGCCGTGACCGGCGGCACGATGATGAGCGCGATCACCAGGATGGCGCCCACCGCGGTGAATCCGCCGACGGTCGTCACGGCGACCATGCCCATGAGCCCGTAGTGCAGCAGCACGGGGGCGAACCCGAGTGCCGCCGCGAGGCCCGGATCGAACGTCGAGAGCTTCAACTCCTTGTAGAACAGCGCAAGGAACCCCGCGTTCAGCGCCGTCAAACCGCCCAGCGTCCAGAGCGCCGTGGGGCCCAGGTCGCGCCCGCCGATCCGCCAGGTCTCCAGCGGCGCGAAGGCAATCTCGCCGAACAGCACGGCGTCGGTGTCGAGGTGGACGTTCGAGAAGAAGCGCGACACCAGGAGGACGCCGAGCGCGAAGAGGGCGGGGAAGACCAGGCCGATGGCCGTGTCTTCCTTTACCCGGCGGCTGCGCGTCAGCGCCTCGGTAAGCCAGACCGTCAGGAGGCCCGCCGCGGTCGCTCCCAGGAAGCCCGCCACCACGTTCGGACCACGCGCCATCCAGTAGCCCGCCACCAGACCCGGCAGGATGGCGTGGCTGATGGCGTCTGCCATCAGCGCCATGCGCCGCAGCACCAGGAATACCCCCGCCAGCGCGCAGGCGCAGGCCGCCAGCGCCGCCGTTAGTGCGATCACGAATTCCGGGCTCACGGGGCGGTCCCTCCGCCACCGGCGCCAGCGCCGCCTGCGAGGGCAGCAAGCATCTCGCGGCGGTGCCGCGCCTGCCGCAGCCACTCCCACACCAGGCCACGCGCCGAGCCAAAGAGCAGTGACGCGACCACGATACCGGTGACGCACAGGATGATGACGGGGCCGGTGGGGATGCGCTCCGCGGTGACGCTCAGGATAGCCCCGGCCACGCCGGACACCGCGCCGAATGCCGCCGCCAGCCCCAGCATTTTGCCCAGCGAGTCCGTCCACTGGCGCGCCGCCGCGCCCGGCGCGACCAGCATCGCCGACATCAGGACCACGCCCACCGTGTTTAGCCCGATGACCACGGCCACCACGAGCAGGCTGGTGAGCAGCAGGTCGAGCGCGCGGGTGGGGAGGGCTAGGCTTCGGGCGAACTCCGGGTCGAACGAGATCAGCTTGAACTCCTTGTACAGGAGCAGAACCACCAGCAGGGCGGCGCCGCCGAGCGCGGCCATTGTGACCACCTGCTCCTGTGTCAGCGCCGCTGCCTGCCCAAACAGGAACTTGTCCAGACCCGCCTGTCCCGCGTCATTGCGCTTCTGGAGCACAGTAAGCAGCACGACGCCAAAGCCAAAGAAGACAGTCAGGATGATGCCCAGGGCCGAGTTCGGGTCGATACGGGTGTGCCGCACGATGCGCAGGATGAGGACCATGCCGAGCCAGCCCGCCACCCCCGCGCCGAGCATCAGCACGAGCGGCGCCTTGGAGCCGGTGAGCAGGTAGCCCAGGCAGATACCCGGCAGCGCCGCGTGCGAAAGGGCGTCGCCCATGAGCCCCTGGCGGCGCAGCACCGCGAAGGAGCCGAGGACGCCGCTGACCAGGCCCAGCACCGCCGCCCCGAGGGCGATGTTACGCAGGGTGTAATCCAGAAAGAGATCGCGCAGCAGGTTCATGGTCGTGGTCCGCCGTGTCCTACTTCAGGAAGGCGATCCGGCCTCCGTACGTGCGCTGCAGGTTGTCCGGGGTGAACGTGGCGGCCATGGGACCGCTGGCCATGACGCGCACGTTCAGCAGTACCGCCCAGTCGAAGTACTCCGGGGCTGTCTGGAGGTCATGGTGCACCACCAGCACGGTCTTGCCGTCGTCGCGCAGACGTTTCAGGATGGCGACGATGGCGCGCTCGGTGGTGGCGTCCACGCCCGCGAACGGCTCATCCATGAAGTACAGGTCGGCGTCCTGGGCGAGCGCGCGGGCCAGGAAGACGCGCTGCTGTTGCCCCCCCGAGAGCTGGCTGATCTGGCGACCGGCATAGTCCTCCATGCCCACCTCGCGCAGACACTCCCGCGCCCGCTCCCGCTCGGCCTTGCCGGGGCGGCGCACCCAGCCGAGGCGCCCGTACATACCCATCATCACCACGTCCAGCACCGAGGTCGGGAAGTCCCAGTCCACGCTCCCGCGCTGCGGGACATATCCCACGCGCTTTCGGACCTTCGCATACGGCTCCCCGAACAGGCGCACCATGCCTGCCGCCGTTGGGACCAGGCCCAGGATGGCCTTGATCAGGGTGGACTTGCCCGCGCCGTTCGGCCCGATGATGGCCGCCAGGGACCCTGCGGGTATCTCCAGGTCCGCGTCCCAGAGCACCGGCTTCTCCTCGTAGGCGACGGTCAGGTCCCGCACGGAGACCGGGTTGGTCATTTCAGCGCCCCCACGATGGTATCTACGTTGTGCCGGAACATACCGGCGTAGGTGCCCTCCGGCTTCCCCTCCGCCCCCATCGCGTCGGAGAAGAGCTGCCCGCCAATCTGCACGTTCCAGCCGCGCGCTGCCACTGCCTTCTGGACCGCCTCAATGGTGGCAGGGGGAACGCTCGACTCCACAAAGATCGCCTTAATCTTGCGCTCCGCGATGAGCTTCGCGAGGTCCTGCACATCACGCGCCCCGGCTTCAGCGGTGGTACTGGTACCCTGCAATCCCCGCACCTCGATGCCATACGCTCGCCCGAAGTACCCAAAGGCGTCATGCGCCGTGATGAGGATGCGCTGCGGCTCGGGTATCTTCGCGATCTCCGCCCGGGCGTAGGCGTCCAGCTTCTCCAACTCCGCCAGGTAGGTCGCCGCGTTGCGCTCGTAGGCGGCGGCGCCCGCCGGGTCCTGCTCCGCCAGCGCCTTCGCCGCCGCGCGCACCGGGTACTGCCAGAGCTTCGCATCGAACCATACGTGCGGGTCGTAGCGCCCCTGGAACTCGCGCGGCTGGCGCAACTTCTCCACCGGAATGCCCTCCGCCACGGCCACCGTCTTGCGCCCGCCCTCGCGCAGCTTCTCCAGGGTCTCCGTCATCCGGCCCTCCAACTCCAGGCCGTTGTAGAAGATGAGGTCTGCCCCGGTGAGCGTCCGAATGTCGCCCGCGGTCGCCTTGTAGTAGTGCGGATCGGTGCCCGGCCCCATGAGCGCGGTCACCTCCACCCGGTCCCCGCCGACGTTCTTGGCGATGTCGGCGATCATCCCGGTGGTCACGGCGACCCGGAGCTTGCCGTCCGCGCCGCTGCGGGCAGAAGGAGAGCCTGCGGGGCAGCCCGCAAGCAGCGCAGCGCCTATCAGAGCAATGCTCAGGAACAAGCAGCGTCTCGTCATCACTCTCCGTTTGGCGCGTTGCCTCGGGTCGGCAAGGGCGCCGGGTGTCATCACGAGCGGTGCTCCTTCCCGGAAAGGTCCGGGATCGTGCCGTCCGGGTTCGGTATCGGTGCCCCATGCGGGCAGGTGAGCGGATTACCCAGGAAGGCCGCCAGCCGCTCCTCGAACTCCTCGGAGATCACATGCTCCAGTCGCTCCGCCTCCTCGTGGGCGGCATCGGGCGAGAAGCCCAGGATGTCGGTCAGGAAGCGCTCCAGGAGGCGGTGGTGGCGCGAAAGCTCGACGGCGCTGCGGGTGCCGCTGTCGGTAAGACGGACGCCGCGGTAGGGCTCGTACTCTACCAGGCCGGACTCGTTCATGCCCTTGAGCATCTTGGTGACAAACGCGCGCGAGGTGCCGGTCCGGTCGGCGATGTCGGACGGCAGCGCGACCCCGCCGACCTCTTCGCGGTCCTGCAGGGTGTGGATCGCTTTGAGCACGTCGCCTGTCGCCTTCCCCAATGTCTTCTCGCGTGTAGATTTAACCAAGGTTAATAATTAACTCCGGTTAAGAGTTTACCCTGGTTAAAAATGCCTGTCAAGGAGACGGGGAGTGCCTCAGTTTGGGGAGTTGCGAGGGCGGAGCGGCCAGATGCGGACGATGCCGTCTTCGCCGCCTGTCGCGAGGTGCGAGCCGCGCGGAGAGAACGCCAGGGCGCGCACCGCGGCCGTGCTTCGGCCCGTGGCGTGGGGGAAGGCGCGTGCCGCGTCGCCGTCTGCCGGTCCGCCCGCGTCTGAGCCGTAAAGCCGGGCGACGCCACCGGCGTCGCCGGCAGCCAGCCGGGCGCGCGGACCGATCGCGAGCGCCGTGATCGGCGCAACGGGCCGGGCGGGCGGTGCCACGGTGCGCCGCACCTGGCCTGTGCGCGGGTCGCACAGGCGTATCACACCGTCCGCGGCGCCGAGCGCCACGAGGTCTTCCACCGGGGACAGCGCCATGCAGAGGGCGGGCGGAGCATCGGCCACGGCGCGGCGCTCTCCGGTGGTGGCGTCATAGAAGGTCACGCCCCCTTCGCGGTCGTGCGCCGCCACAATCGCTCCGTCCGGCGTGAACGCCATCTCCGTGAGAACCTCCGGGTCCGGGCGGAAGACAAGGCGCAGGCGACCCGTGGCGACCTCCTGGATCAGGACGTCCCCGGTATCGTTCTGCCAGGCCAGGGCGCGACTGTCCGGTGTCCAGGCCGCCGCACGGCGGCCCGCCTTGAAGGTTCGGATGGCGCGTCCCGTGTCTGCGCTCCAGACCGTCACCTGCCCGCTCACCGTGACCAGGGCCCGCCCGTCCGGGGAGAAGGCAGCGGCGCCCATGTTCTGCGGATCGCCCCGGTGGACCCGCAGAGTCCGCATCCGGCGCCACGCCACCCGGCCGAATGCGCCCGAGCGCACCCGGGGCAGTTCTCCCTCCGGCCGGTCTGCGTCTCGCACGAGCTGTACGCCGCCGCGCGACCCGGCCCTCCGGCCCGTCCCCACGGCGCTGATGAGGAGCGACCCCCCATCCGGCGAGAACTGCAGTGAGCGCACCGGCGCGCGGTCCACCGTCACAATGGTTCCCTCGGGGCGCACCTGCTTCTCGCTCCAGAACGCCCAGCCCCACAGCCCGGCCACTCCCAGGAGGAAGGCCAGCACGAAAAGCCGCGCCCCCTTCGGGATCGCGGGCGCGGCAGATACCGGCGGCGGTTCGGGGGGCAACTCAACGCCCCCACGGCGGCGGGCAACGCTCATACTGCAAGTTTACCCGTCACACGGGCGCTGCTCTAGGGGAGGGAACGGCCCGGGGCTATAGAATCCTGACGTAGAGACGGGCTCTCCCGATTCCAGCCGCTTCGGCGGGGGACGTAACAGGCCGGTACCGTCTCATTCGTGGAAGAAGCCCATGAGCAAGCCCACTACCATCCTCGATGTCGGAGGTGCCCGTTTAACGCGGCGCGATGTGGCGCTCGGGGGTGCTGCCGCGCTGCTGCTCCTTGCCGGGCGCCGGCCCGCGGCGGCGAAACGCGCCGATGTCTCCTGGAGACAGGCGCTGAGTCAGCCAAGGGCCTGGTACGGAGGCGCCGAGGCCGCGCGGCTGGCGGAGAGCGTGCTGGCGGCGCAGCATGCCGTAGGCGGCTGGGCCAAGAACATCGACTGGGCGCAGCCGCTGTCCCCCGATGACCGCAAGACGCTGGCGGAGGCGAAGAATGCGACCGTGGACAACGGCGCAACACACCGGGAGGCCGCCTTCCTGGCGCGTATCGCCGGGGAGACATCCGACCCGGGGCTACGCGCTCGCTGCCGCGCCGCGACACTCCGCGCTCTGGACTGGCTTCTGGATGCGCAGTATGCGAACGGCGGCTGGCCGCAGTTCTGGCCCGACCCGAAGGGCTACCAGTCCCGTATCACGTTCAACGACGACGCAATGGCCGGCGTCCTTGCGCTTCTCCGGGACGTGGCGCGGGGGGCGGCGGACTACGCGTTTGTGGACGCCAGCCATCGCGCCCGCTGCACCCACGCCGTAGAGAAGGGGATTGACTGCACGCTGCGGTGCCAGATACGCGTGGATGGCCGGCCGACCGTATGGTGCGCCCAGCACGACGAGAAGACCTTTGCCCCCGCCCCGGCGCGCATCTACGAGAAGGCGTCGTTCTCCGGCAGCGAGTCGGTTGGGATCGTGCGCTTCCTGATGGGCGTCGAGAAGCCCGACGCCCGCGTGCGGGAGGCGATTGAGGGCGCGGTGGCCTGGTTTGAGCGCGCGAAGCTCACCGGCATCGCCGTGGTCCGCAAGGAGGACCCGACCCTGCCGGGCGGATGGGACCGCGTGGTCGTGCCGGACAAGAACGCCCCGCCGGTGTGGGCGCGCTTCTACGACCTGAAGACCCAGCAGCCGATCTTCTGCGGGCGTGACGGGGTGGTCAAGCGGACGCTGGCGGAGATCGAGCACGAGCGGCGCACCGGCTACGCCTGGTACACCGACCGGCCTGCGTCGCTGCTGGCGAAAGACTACCCCGCCTGGCGCAGTCGGGTGAGCGGCCACAGCAGCAACGCCTAAGCTATAATCTCCTTCACGACCCGGGCGGGCTCGACGCCGGTAAGCTTGGCGTCCAGGCCCTGAAACTTCACCGTAAAGCGCTCGTGGTCGATGCCGCACAGGTGCAGGAGCGTCGCGTGCAGGTCGTGCATCGTCACCACGTTCTCCACGGACCGGTAGCCCAGCTCGTCCGTAGCGCCGTAGGTCACGCCGCCCTTGATGCCGCCGCCCGCCATCCACAGCGAGAACGCCAGGATGTGGTGGTCGCGCCCGCTGCCCTGGCCCATGGGCGTGCGGCCGAACTCGCCGCCCCAGATCACCAGGGTGTCGTCCAGCATCCCACGCTCCTTCAGATCCAGGACTAGCGCGGCGCTCGCCCGGTCCACCTCCTGCGCGGAGATCGGCATATTCTGCTCGATGCCGCCGTGGTGGTCCCACGCCCGGTGGTAGAGCTGGATGAAGCGGGTGCCCCGCTCCGCCAACCGCCGTGCCAGCAGGCAGTTCGACGCGAACGAGCCGTCGCCGGGCGTCTTCACGCCGTAACGCTCCAGCACCGCGGGCGGCTCTTTCGCCATGTCGGTCAGCTCGGGGACGCTGGTCTGCATCTTGAACGCCATCTCATACTGGGCGATGCGCGTTTGAATCTCCGGGTCCACACGCTCCTTCGCCAGCAGGCCGTTCAGGCGCTGTATCTCCTCCACCACGAGCCGCTGCGTGCTCTGGCAGACGCCGTCCGGGCTGCCAACGTAGTGCACGGCGTCGCCGCGTGTCTGGAACTGCACGCCCTGGAACTTGCCGGGCAGGAAGCCGCTGGACCACTGCCGCGCCGAGACAGGCTGCGCCCCACCGCCCTTGCCCACCGAAACCAGCACCACAAAGCCCGGCAGGTCTTCGGTTTCCGTTCCCAGGCCGTAGAGCAGCCAGGACCCCATGCTGGGGCGGCCCTTGAGGATAGAGCCCGAGTTCATGAACGCCTGCGCGGGGTCGTGATTAATCTGCTCGGTCACCATCGAGCGTACGATGCAGATTTCGTCTGCGATGCCGCCGATGTGCGGGAACAGCGTCGAAATCTCCTGTCCGCTCTTGCCCCATCGTCGGAAGTCCGTAAAGGGCCCCCGGGCGATGAGCTTCGCCCCCTGAAGCTGGGCAAGCTGCTGCCCCTTCGTCAGCGACTCCGGGAACGGTTTTCCGTGCAGTTCCCGCAGCTTCGGCTTATGGTCCAGGCTCTCGAACTGCGACGGCCCGCCCGCCATGCACAGGTGGATGATGCGCTTCGCCCGAATGGGAAAGTGCGGCGTGGTAATGACACCGCGCCACCGCCCGCCACTCGCCGCCGGGGGCGCGGCGAGGGCCGCACCCTCGCCCAGCAGGGCGCCGAGTGCGATACTGCCCAGTCCGCAGGCGGAGCGCTTCAGGAACGCGCGGCGGCTTACCTCCCGCGCGAACTCCGGGGAATCGAAGTAGTGGCTGCTCATGGGGTTCTCTCCTGGAGCGGGTGCTTCATTATAAGCGAATGTCCCCGCGCGATACAATGCAGCCGTGGAATCCCCGGAGATCCAGGAAAACATTCCGCTCGCGCCCCGCACCACGCTCGGAGTCGGTGGCCTCGCCCGCTTCTTCGCCTTCGCCCGCTCCGAGGCCGAACTGCGGCACGCCCTGGCGTGGGCAACGGCACGCAGTCTCCCCGCTTTCGTGCTGGGGGGCGGCAGCAACCTCGTGGTCTCCGATGCCGGCTTTCCCGGTCTGGTCGTCGGCATGAACGTCCGCGGTATCGAGGTCGGAGAGCCAGGCGAGGACGGCGCTGTTCCTGTTACGGCGGGCGCGGGCGAGGACTGGGACGGCTTCGTGCGATATGCCGTGGCCCGGGGCCTGCAGGGCATCGAGTGTCTGGCCGGGATTCCCGGCCGCGTCGGGGCGACACCGGTGCAGAATGTCGGCGCCTACGGTCAGGAGGTCGCGGACACGGTGACGCGGGTGCGCGCCTTCGATCGGGAGATCGGCGAGACCCGCGACCTTACCGCCTCTGACTGCGGCTTCGCCTACCGCCGCAGCCGGTTCAACTCTCCCGGGGAGATGGGCCGCTGGGTAATCCTTTCCGTGACCTTCGCCCTTCGCCCGGGTGCCCCCGCCGTGCTGAAGTACGCCGACCTCCAGCGCCACTTCGCGGGGGGCGGGGAATCTCCCTCACTCCCTGCCGTCTACGACGCGGTGCGGGAGATTCGCTCGCGCAAGGGGATGGTGGTCCGCGCGGATGACCCGGACAGCCGCAGCGCCGGTTCGTTCTTCAAGAATCCCGTGGTGGCGCCGGACGTCTGGGAGGAACTGGCAGCGAAGGCGAGCGGGGCGGAGTCGGTCCCGCACTGGCCGCAGCCGGACGGCTCGGTCAAGGTGCCCGCCGCGTGGCTGATTGAGCGCTCCGGCTTCGCCCGCGGCTTCGCGGCAGGGCGCGCGGGCCTGTCCACGAAGCACGTCCTCGCCCTGGTGAACCGGGGCGGCGCGACCGCCGCCGAGATAACGGCCCTTGCTCGCCGCGTCCAGGCGGGTGTTGTCGACGCTTGGGGCGTCGCCATCGCGCCGGAGCCGGTCTTCCTCGGGTTTGCCCCCGGCGACCCCGCGCTGCCCGAAAACGCCGTTCTTGCTATCAGCCGCATCGGTGCCGTGGACTGAAGTCCCGGCTTCCGTGATTCAAGCCCGCCTCCGCGGGCTC
>CALEKU010000003.1 GCA_937902745.1 uncultured Armatimonadota bacterium | reverse complement strand
GCTCCAGCATCCCCGCGTCGGTCAGGGTCCGCGCGGCGTGCGCGAACGCATCGGTCACGAAGCCCGCCCCGCGTATCGCCGCCTCCAGGGGCGTCGCCGGGGCTTCCGGCGCGTCCTCGCCCCGCAGTTCAGCCGCGGCGCGCAGCGCGCCGGTCAGGTCGTAGAGGCGGCTCGCAGCGCCGCCGCCGCTGCCCGTGTCTCCGTGCAGGATGCCGCACGTCCGGGCGCCGTTCCTCTCCAGGTAGGCAAGTCTCATGGCTGTTATTTGACCTCCAGGAACTTCTCGCGCCGGAACAGGAAGCGGTCGGCGGCGTTCGCCAGCGCGGGGTACTCCGCTTCGGCCAGACGCTCCTCCGCGCCAAAGATGAAGGTCGGCACGTGCCGGATGCCCCGCGCGTACGCCTCGTCGTCGAACGGCACGATGTGGTCCGCGTACTGTTCCCGGAGGACCGAAAGCCGGAGCGCCACCGGGTCCGCCCCGGCCGATTCCGCCATGGCCATCAACACCTTCACGTCCCCGATGTTCTCGTGCTTCTCCCAGTGGCCCCGGTACACAGCCTCGTTGAATCGGTCGAACACCTCCGGCCCGTGCTCCATCCAGACGTACTCCGCGGCCAGCAGTGCGCTGTGGGACCGCACGAACTTCGGGCCGGGTGAGGTGAGGGGGACGCCCTCCTTTTCCAGGAAGATGTCGAAGCGTGACTTCGGCGGCGGCGCGTCCGGGGCGGCGGGCTTGGGGGGCGGCCCGGGCGGGAGCTTCATCCCGGGCGGCAGCAGCTCCGCCCCGCGCCACTCGAACGTCAGGCCGAACTCCTCCGTCAGGCGCCGGGCCTGGAAGAAGCCGACCCAGCACCACGGACAAATGAAATCGTGAAAGACCGTTACGGTGGTCAGACTGCCGAGGGAATAGTCGGAGTGCCGAAAGTTCCGAACGCCGTTCGGCTGGACGAGGGGGGGCTTGGGCAACGAACACGTCTCCTTCTTCTTGAGCGACCCCGGCGGACGGGCCGGGCGCGGCCGCTGATAAAGATTGTACCCGGGGGCGGCGGCCGGCGCGAAAGAAGCCGCCCGAGCTCGGCGTTTTGGGCTCGGAGTCGCCTCAAATGCGCGATAGATTACGCGAAAACGGTGCCGTCGCCTTGACAGATATTTCGCGGTACCTCATAATGATTAGAATCTCTACTGAGCGAAGCAAGCATGCGTGTGTGCCACGCATACCGGTGCGATGCTTCCCGGTGACCGCCTTCTGGGGCCTGGGGAGGTTTCCCGGAGGCGGTGAGGGCAGTGCGCGGAACGATCGGTTCCCGCGCCTGCGGCGTCCCTATAGATGCCATCCCTCGCTAATCCGTTAGCAAGGAGCTGTCCGTGATCCATCTGTCCCGCCGGCCTATGGCCGCCCGCCTCTCGAGGGGCTTTACCCTCATCGAGCTTCTCGTAGTGATCGCGATCATCGCCATCCTCGCCGCGATCCTGTTCCCCGTGTTCGCCCAGGCGCGGGAGAAGGCCCGCCAGGCATCCTGCCTTTCCAACCAGAAGCAGATCGCCCTCTCAGCCCTTCAGTACGCCCAGGACTACGACGAGACGTTCCCGCTCTCCCTGCGCGTGTCCGGCGCGTCCTGGAACTGGCTCCTGTACACCCCCGCTCCCGCGGACTGGTCCAGCGTGTTCGGACCCGCGACCCAGGCCAGCAGCGCCTCCGTCTGGCCGAACTCTACCGAGTCGTACACCAAGAGCGACGGCATCTTCTCCTGCCCCTCCGCCTCCGACACGGACTACAGCGGGTATACGGGCGTGCCCTACGACTCGCTCGCGGCGGGAAAGCGCCTGTACAGCGTCGCCATCACCTATAACGGCCTGATGAACTCCCTGCCGGTCGCCCAGATGCCCAACCCGGCCGCTGCCGTGATGTTCTGGGAGGGGTTCGGCAAGTCGCAGACCAAGGGATGGTCCCAGGTCAACCCGATGCTCACCTGCACCGGCCCGGCGAGCGAGGCGTGCATCTACGTCCCGTCCCGGAGCGGGTGCAGCGAGTCTGTCAACGGCGAGACGTCCGGCTGGTTCGGGTTCGACGGCAGCGCGTGGGTCCACGCGAAGGGGATGAACTTCTCCTTCGGGGACGGTCACGTGAAGTGGCAGACCATCGGGGCGCAAATCGACCCCGCGGACACGGACTGGCGCCGCGACCCCTTCACCGCATACGACGCACAGGGCTTCCCGAACGCGGCATGGGTGGATGAATGCCACATCTACTACTTCCGCCCGGATCGCACCGGCAACGAGTAGGCGTCCAAGGAGACCGTCATGCGAACGCGAACAGCCTTCGGGCTCCTTTTCCTGCTCACCGTCCTGACCGCGGCGTTCCTGGCCGGATGCAACAAGTCAACCGATTCGGCGGCCAACGCTGACGGGACGCCCGCACAGACCAAGTCTCTGGGAGCAACTCGGCGCGTTCCCGGAGCCGCTGGTGACGGTGGCGCGGCACCCGCCGCGGCACCTGCTCCGGCGGCGCGCACCGCGAACCCCGCGAGTTTCCGCGAGTAAGTCCGGCACCGCGCGTATAATACAGGGAGGCCCTGCCGGGTTCGGCAGGGCCTCCCTGTTGTTGGCTATGACTATAGTGAATCCCCCGATCCACAACGACCCCCAGCGTTCCTCCGGGGCTGCCTGCTGCGCCCTCTTTCTGGCCGCGCCCGCGCCAGGGCAGGTGTACCGCTTTCTGGAGCGGCGGTCCGGGCGCACGCCAGAGCAGCGCGCGCGTTTGAACGCCCTCGGCCTGCTTCTTTCGGAACCCGTAGGGCAGACCGGGCTGCGGGCGATCACGGGGGCGGGACCGGGGCTGCGAGAGTTCTTTGAGGCAGAGGGGCGCGCGTTCGCCGCGGCCTTCGCTGCTACCGGTACGCCGGTCACCCTGCTGTACACGGATGCCGGCGCGGGCGGCGGGGACCCCTCAGGGACCGAGGCGTGGGGCTGGTGCGTCTGGACTGCGGGCGCGGACGGAGAGGTCGCGGAGGAGGCATTCGCGGAGGCGGTGGCGCGGTCGGCGCCGGGGCTGGGGGCGCGGCTGCTCGCGGGGCTAATCGGCGCCCGGGCTTCCGGCGACGGCGCAGCGGTACGGGCGCGGGTCTGGGCGCGGAAGCATGAGCTGCCGGTGGGACGGGTGCCGGGACTTTCGGAGGGGCGGGCCGTGGCGGCGACGCCCCTGGTGGACTACGCGACAGTGGCGGCGGCGCTGGATCAGAAGAACCTGCTTCTGGAGGACTCCCCCCGCCTCTACCGCCTGCGCTTTTGAAGCCTTACCCTTCGATGCACTCACGCAGATAGCGGGACGAGTCCGGGCAGCGCAACTTCTTGAGGGCCTTCGCTTCGATCTGCCGGATGCGCTCGCGGGTGACGCGGAAGTGGCGGCCGACCTCTTCGAGTGTGCGGGGGCAGCCGTCGCCGCACAGACCGAAGCGCATCTTGACCACGTCCCGCTCTCGATCCGTCAGGAGGGACAGGACACGCTCGATGCGGTCCCTCAGAATGGCCCGGGAGGCGAGGTCGGAGGGGGCAGCGTACTCGTCGTCGGGCACGAAGTCGCACAGGTGCGAGTCCTCTTCTTCGCCGACGGGCATCTCCAGCGACAGGGGCTCCGGCGCGATGCGCATGATCTCGGACACACGCTCCACGCTGGTTCCCATGGCGCGGGCAAGCTCCTCCATAGTCGGCTCACGGCCGAGCTCCTGAAGGAGACTGCTGGAGAGCTTTACGAGGCGGTTGATCGTCTCGACCATATGAACCGGGATGCGAATGGTGCGTCCCTGATCGGCGATGGCGCGGGTGATGGCCTGGCGGATCCACCAGGTGGCGTAGGTGCTGAACTTGAAGCCCTTGCGGTAGTCGAACTTCTCGACCGCGCGGATCAGGCCGATGTTGCCCTCCTGAATCAGGTCCGGGAAGCTCATGCCGCGTCCGCTGTAGCGCTTGGCAATGGAGACCACCAGGCGCAGGTTTGCCTGCGTGAGGATGGCCTTGGCCGCCTCGTCGCCGCGCTCGATGCGGCGAGCGAGCGCCATCTCCTTCTCGTAGGTCAGGAGACTGGTCTTGCCGATCTCGCGCAGCCACATCCGCACGGAGTCGTCCACAAACGCCGCGTCCGGGCCCACGACCTCCTCATCGACCTCCTCATCGTCGCCCGTGGAGAAGGGGGGATAGGCGCCGTCGACATCGCGCTCCGCCGGGCGCGGCAGCGGGGAGGAAGAGGCGGAAGGGGAGCCACCGTCCAGGGGGGAGGTGCCCAGCAGGTCGCACAAGCGGGTCAGCGAGTCGCCCTCATCCGGGGCGTCCGGGGGGAAAGCGGGAGCCGTATCGAACTCCGGGGACGGGGCTCGGGCAGAGCGGTCGACGACGCGGATACCGTTGTCGTTCAGGAATTCCACCATCTGCTCAAAACGTGTGTCAAGAGCATCCTGAGAGGCGGTGGGAGCGGCAGTAGTAGCGGTGGTGGAGAGAAAGAGAATACCGCGCACCTCTCGGGCGGTGACGGTCCCGCCATGAGCGCGCCCTTGATCCAAAAGTCGTTGAAGCGATTCCGTCGTGTCAGGCAACCCCCGGTCGCGCGGTTCGCCTTCGCGCGCCGTTGCCTTCAGAGCCTGCCCTGTCGCCACGCTGCCTTCTCCTGGTCTTTGCCGCGCGAGCAGGCAAGCGAACGCCCTGATATACGGCCCGTCGGCTCGTAAGGTCAGGCGCTCTCCTCGCGCTGGCCGGGGGCGTCGTCACCCGCCAGCAGTCGTTTGGCTGCGCGCAGTTCCTGCTCCCACCGCCGGAGAAGTTCGTCATCCGCGGCCGCGTTTCCTTCACCGGTTGCCCCGATCTGGGCCTCTAACCGCTTCATTTTCCGCTGATTTTCGCGCAGAACCAGTTTTCGGAGGCTATCGGCGATGCCCTGCTCGCTCAGCGGCTCCGCCCGGTCGTCCATCAGGAGCGCATCTGCATGGCTCCGCAGGTCGTCATCGGTAACGGCCTTCAGGGCCGACTCGGGCGTCGCCCCCTGCTGCAGCAGCGGCAGGAGGACCTGCGCCAGCCGCGCAGACAGGGGGTCGTCGAACAGGCCGGCCTTCAGGCGCGGCGCCACCTTCGCGGCGAACGGTGAGGTCAGCAGGGCGCGTAGCACCATCGTTTCCGCGCGCCGCAGCCCGACCGTGGGGCCGCCACCCGGGGCGGGCGGGGGCTGCGGCGGCGTCGCGGCCGCCGGGTCCGGGCCTCCGTAGCCGCCTCCGTAGCCGCCACTGCCGCCGCGGTATGGGGAGCGCTGCTGCTGGGCGTAGCTGTTGTTATAACTCCGGCCCTGCTGTGGGCCGCCTCCCCCGTAGCGCCCGCCGCCGCCGCCGTTACGGTAGTTCCCGCGGTAGTTTCCGTTGTTCCCGCTTCCGGCGCCGCCTCCCCCGCGTCGGTAACCGTTCTGCTGCGGCGGCGGGGGAGGGAGATCGTCCGGCAGACGCCCGCCCGCGGCGCGGCGCACCTCGGCGCGGATTGTTTCCTCCGCATGCAGGGAGGTGGAGCCGAGGGCGTAGCTGGCGAGGCGACGGATCAGTCGGTCCCGCTCCACGGACGAGCGCACCTCGGCGATCACCGCCGCCGCCTCCCGCAGGAACGCCGCGCGGCCCGCGTCGTTGTCCAGGTCGTGCGCGAGCCGCAGGACGTCCACGCGGAACTCCGGGACGGTGCGGGCGGCGTCCAGCGCCCGGTGGAACGTGGCCACGTCCTTCCGGTCGAGCAGGATCGAGCCGGGGTCGTCGCCCTCGGGCAGGGTGAGCACGCGCAGCACGAAGTCCGGGTCCGCCGCCTGGAAGAGTTCGGCGGCCCGCAGTGCCGCGCGCACCCCCGCGGCGTCGGCGTCGAACGAAAGGATGACGTTCTTGGTGTAGCGCCCGATCAGGCGCACGTGCTCGTCGGTCAGCGATGTGCCCAGGGTCGCCACCACGTAGGCGATGCCTGCCTGGTGGCAGGCCACGGCGTCGGTGTACCCCTCCACCACCACGATACGGTCATGCTCCTGAATCGCCTTGCGCGCCCGGTTGAGCGCATACAGCGTCCGGCTCTTGAGGAAGACCGGGGTTTCCGGTGAGTTCAGGTACTTGGGGGCGTTGGGGGTGGGGACGATCAGGCGTCCGCCGAAGCCGACCACCCGCTCCTGCACATCCACGATCGGGAAGATAAGCCGTCCGCGGAACTGGTCCACATAGGTGCCGTCGCCGCGCCGCGAGGGGAAGATAAGCCGGGCCTTTTCGGCGTCTTCGGCATGAACGCCGTGCTTGAAGAGGAAGGCGGAAAGCTGCCCCCAATCGTCCGGGGCGTAGCCGATGCCGAACGCCTCGATGGTCTGGTGGCTCAGGCCTCGCTGCTCTGCGTACTCGCGCGCCAGGCTGGCCTTGCCGAACCACTCGCGGAAGAAGCGCTGCGCCAGGGAGTTGGCGCGGTAGATGGCGTCCTTCTCCTGCTGGCCGCGCCGGACCACCTCTCGGTCGCCCCCACCATAGGGCGTGAGCGTGATACCGGCCCGTTCCGCCAGGCGCTCGGCAGCCTCGATGAAGGTCAGGTTTTCCGCCTTCTCCAGGAACGTGAAGATGTCGCCGCCGGTAGAGCAGCCGCCGAAGCAGTGCCAGCGCCCCTTCTCGGGGTCCACCTGGAACGAAGGGGTGCGCTCCTGATGGAACGGGCACAGGCCCTTCCAGCGCGCTCCCGACCGCTTCAGCGCGGTATAGCCGGAGATCAGGTCGACAATGTCAATACTGGCCCGGATGGCTTCCTTTTCCGCTTCGGTCACAGCTTCAGTGTACCGGAGAAACGACCGCCCCCGCTCCGCAAATCGCGGGGCGGGGGCGGCCGGAGGCTGTAGAAGGGGGCTTACTCGAACGAGGCGATGGTGATCGCGATGATCTTGTAGCCGCCCTTGAGCGGGTCACCCTGCTGGCCAGCCCGGTTCTGGAACTGGAACTGGGCGTGGGCCTTGTTCTTGTAGTCCGCCACCAGGATGCCGTTAGACATGAAGTGGCTCTCCGGGTAGCCGTAGGCGCGCACGACATCGCGGTAGTCGGAGCCGAGCTTGATGCCGCGGGAGGTGCGCACCGGACCGGTGTAACCCAGTGCCCGGATCTGGATCACCTGTCCGCTGGGGCCGATCAGGAACTCGTACGACACGATGTCGTTGCCGGACTTGCGGTTGTAGATCCAGGTGACTTCCTGCTGGCGGGCAAGGGTCGAAGTCGTCTGGCCGAAGGCGCCGATACCGCCGCCTACGCCGCCCGCTCCGGGGAAGCCGCTACCCGGGAAACCACTGCCCGGGAAACCGCTACCGGGGAACCCGGTGCCGTCTCCGAACTCACCCGCTCCGGGAGGTGCACCCGGGAAGCCGCCCGGGAATCCACCTGGGCCTCCGGGGAAGCCGCCTGGCCCCTGCGGGAGACCCGCCGCTCCTGCGAAGCCGCCCGGCGCTCCGGGGAATCCGCGACCCTGCGGGCCCGCCGGACCGCGCGGACCGACGGAGGCGGCGCCGCCGGCACTCAACCCTGACGCGCTCGGGCCGCGTGCGGGCCCGCTGGCGCCCGGGAATCCGCTGCCGGGGAAGGCGCCCGGCGCTCCCGGGGTGCCGGGGAATCCGCTGCCGGGGAAGGCACCGGGGGCGCCGGGGAAGCCCGTACCCTGCTGTCCCTGGCCGCCCTGGCCACCCTGCGGGGGGAGCCGGACGCCCGTGTTGCCGATAACGACCTCGTTCGGGTTGCCGTACAGGCGCAGGACACTGGTCGACTGAGAGTTCAGCCGGATGCCCGCCAGCGACCGCTCATAGCGGGTCTGGGCGTTCGCCGCTAGAGGCAGCATCAGCGTAGCCGTCGCCGCCAGAGCAACCGCCGCGCCACACCGGCGGGCCGTACTACCGCTCCAGTTCATGAAACTCTTCCTCCCTATAGCTCGCACCGCGTCCAGATGATTGCGCGGCGGAAACGCATGTCCCTGATCACTATAAAAAATGCCGTGCCGCATTCCGGACGGACGAGCGACGACCGCTTGTTGCGTGGTTGATTCTCCCTGCCGCCCGCGGATTCCTTCCACGTGTCAGGGAACCGGCGCGCCTTTCCTGCATATTATCGACGAAAGCGCACTTTTATTTTACCCGATATCGCGCCGCGGCAGGCGGTTGCCCCGGTTGATCCCGGCTTCCAGGCGGTCGTGCCGTCCGGACGGCAGTCGGTGGTACACTGGGGGCGAAACCACCACCCGGACTTTACACGCCCGCATGACCGACGCTCCAAACGCTGCCCTCATCCGCTCCCGTCTCGCCACTCTGAGCGAGGAGAAGGACCTCGCCGCCTTCGTGGTGCGCGAGCGCGCCGCCCTGCTGGAAAGGGCGGATGTCCTGATCACCTCCCGCCCCGACGGCGGGCGCCTCTGGATGCACCGTTACGCCGACCTGATCGACGCCGTGGTGCGCCGGCTCTGGAGCCTGGCCCGCGAGCGCACCGGCCACGAGAGTGGACCGGCGGGGCCCGGCATTGCGGTTCTGGCGGCGGGTGGATATGGCATGCGCTGGCTGGCCCCCCACTCCGACCTGGACATTACCCTGATCGCGGCCCGCGATGACGACCCGCCGGTCCTGCGCGAACTGTTCCGCCTCATCATGGGCGTCCTGATGTCCGGCGCCAAACTCTCCGTCGGCTATGGCTACCGAACGCTCGCGGATGTCGGAGGCGCGGAGTCGCCGGAGGACGATTCCAGCGCGGGCGGCGTCGCCGAGTACGGCGGCAGCCCGGGTGTCCTTACGCTGGACCACCAGACACAGACCTCGCTGCTCGAAGCGCGGCTGGTGGCAGGCGACCCGGCCCTTTTCGCTCGTTTTGACCGCGACTTCCGCCAGCACCTTCAAGTGGCAGACTTTCTGTTTCGGAAGGAGGCCGAGCGCCGTCGCCGCCGCGAGAAGTTCGGGGCGACGCCGCGCGTGACCGAGCCCAATATCAAAGAGGGGACCGGCGGGCTGCGCGACCTGCAAACGGCCGGGTGGATGGCGCGCGTCCGCTTCGGGAAGCGGGGCGGGGGGGAGAACGCCCTGTGGCATGACCTGGTGCGCCGCCGCATCCTGACCCGTGAGGAGCAGGACCGCCTGGAGGCGGCGCGCGACCTCCTGCTGTCGGTGCGATGTCTGGTGCACCGGGTCTCCGGGGAGCGTCGCGACCTCCTGTCGCGGGGGCGGCAGGAGAGCATCGCCGCGCTGCTGGAGGCGGGGACGCCGCCTTCGGAAGCGCTGGAGCGGTTCATGCGCCGCTGGTACGCCGCCGCCGACCATGTCCACCAGATCAGCGAAAAGGTGGTGGCGCGGTGCCTGGACGCTCCGCTCCCCCTGGATGGGCGTGGCCTTTCCGCCGTGCGTCGGGCTGTGGTCCTGGCGGACCCGTCCCGCGCCACGGAGGATCTGTTCTGGCCGGTACGAGCGCTCGCCTACTGCCAGACCTACGGCCTCAACCTCGCCGTGGCTACCGAGGAGGCGATGCAGCGCTGGGCCGAGGCGATGCGCGGCGACAGCGCCTCGGTGACGGCGCAGACGGTGCGCGCGGCGCTGGGGCCGGCGCTGCTGGAGCTGCTCGGACGCGCCGGGGACGTCACCGGCACCGTGCGGCGGATGGAGCGCACAGGGCTGCTGGAGCTGGTCCTGCCGGAGCTGACGGCGTGTATGGGCCTGATTCCCTACGACCCGGCGCACGCCTCCACCGTGGGCGAACACACGCTGCGCGTGCTGGAGAACCTGACCCGCCTGCGCCCCCTGGACTCTGCCCCCGTGGGCTACCTCTCCGGCGCCGTGTACGGCGACGGCAGCAGTAGCGGCGGCGCGCCGCGTTTGGAGGAGGACTCCGAGGTGGAGGCGTGCCGCGAGATCCTGATGGGGTTGGAGTCGCCGGCCACCCTGTACCTGGCGGCGCTTCTGCACGACACCGGCAAGCAGTGGCCCCTGCGTGCGGACGGTGTCACGCCGGCGCCGCATGAGGAGACCGGTGCGGAGCGGGCCTCTGCTATCTGCGCGCGGCTCGGATGCCCCCCGGCCATGACGGAGCGGGTGGTTCGGCTGGTGCGGCACCACCTGCTCATGGCGGAAACGTCCCGCTTGCGCGACCTGAGTCTGCCGGAGACGATACGTGACTTCGTGGGCGCGCTCGGAGGCGACCGGGAGACGCTGCGGATGCTCTATCTGCTGACGCGCGCCGACACAATGGCGGTGGGGCCAGGGGTCTGGACGCCCATGAAGGCGCGCCAGCTCGCCGACCTCTACGGACGCGCCGAGGCGTACCTCTCCGCCCGGGAGGACGGTGCTGCGGTCGGGGCCGGCGAGGGGGGGGGAGCGGCGCCCCGGATAGCCGCGCCGCCGTCCGACCCCGAGCGGCTGAAGGCGGCCCGCGACCGGGTGCGCCGGCAGTTGGCTCGCGAGGCCGAGCGCGCGGGCGGCGCGGCCGCTGAGGACGCCGCCGGGGCGGTGGGAGCGCACATCGAGGCGATGCCTGCGGCCTACCTGCTCAACACGCCATTGCCGGTGCAGGCGCGCCACCTGGCGATGGTAGCGCGCCTGCAAGAGGGCGGACGTCCCGTGGTGGATATCCGCACGCCCGCGCCGGATGCTCTGTATTCGGAGCTAACCGTGGTTACTCACGATGACCCTGAACCCGGGCTCCTGGCGAAGATCGCCGGGGCGCTGGTCGCCTTCGACATCAACGTCCACTCGGTCCAGGCCTTCACCCGTTCGGCAGATGACGCGGACGGGGAGGGCGCGGCCACGGGCGGCAACATCGCGGTCGATACCCTGACCATCGACTACCGGGATCGCCCCCTGCCGCCGCTCAAGCGGGCGGACCTGGAGGAGGCGCTGACCGCAGTGCTGGCGGGAGAGGTGACCGTGGCGGAGCTGCTGGGGCGGCACCCGCGGCACCGGGCGGCGGAGGGAGTGGCGGCGGCCGCCGCGGGATCGCCCTCGGGGAACGGCTCGCTGCCGCTGCTGCGTGTCCCCGTGCGCCTTCTGTCGGTGGACGACGGGGTGGGCGGCGGAAACGGGAAGGGCTCAACGCTGCTGGACCTGGAGGCGCCGGACGAGCCGGCGCTGGTCTACCGCCTGGCCGCGCTCTTCAGTGGTATGGGGTGGAACATCCATGCCGCGCGTCTTTCTGCGTGGGCGGGCATGGTCCGCCTCGCCGTGTACATCACAGGCAGAGACGGGCGCCCGGTGCCGGAAGCGGAGGTCTGGGAGCGGATGGACGCAGCCCTCTCCTCTCCTCCCACGGAGGCATAGGCCCGGGGGCGGTACGATTAGAAAAATATCGGAAATAAAAAACTATTTTAGTGTAATCTCCACGCGTTTTCTTGACTGTTTGCCAGGGGGTGTGCTAAAACTTCCCCATCACGGACCGACTCCACTCCACACGGGAATGCTCTGGCGTGGTATCCCCACCATGTCCCGAGGAGAATCACTCGCGAGCTCTCTGCTCGCGGAGCGCTTTCCAGAGCAGCGCTTCGCGGGGCTAGGAAAGCCCCACTCGCACAAGGGCGTTACTTACGAAACCTCAGGATCGAATCGGGATGAGCCGACCCCGGCGGGGTTGAGCCGTGCGTACGCACGGGGGCCGGAGGTCAGCCGCGGTACAGGGCAGTCACGCTGCATTCGATAAGCCGATCTTTACTTCTGTTGTTTAGTGATATGGAGGCTGTATCTGACATGGTTTCGAAGAACCGTTTCTCTCGCTCTCACCGTAAGCCTGGTCGCGGCTTCACTCTGATTGAGTTGCTTGTTGTGATCGCTATCATTGCGATTCTGGCCGCGATTCTGTTCCCGGTGTTCGCCCAGGCACGCGAGAAGGCGCGTGGTACGCAGTGCCTGTCCAACTGCCGCAACATCGCGACGGGGGTGATGATGTATGCGCAGGACTATGACGAGGCCATCGTTCCGTGGCTGACCGCCGCGCCCGTGTCGCGGCAGGAGCGCCTTTGGACGGGGCTGCTCCAGCCGTACGTCAAGAACGGTGGTAACAACCCTGCCGACGGTGTCTTCGCCTGCCCCTCCTGGTCTGAGGAGCGGATGCGGGAAGGGTCCAACGACCCGACCTGCTACCCCGGATCGCTTGACCCCTACTTCCCTGCCCTGGAAATATGGTCGCATTTCGCCATCAACTTCCAGCAGGAGACGCCCGGCGGGACGGGTACCCAGATGGACCCCATCTACCACTACGCGGGTAGCCTGGCATACCCGCCGGAGTCCGGCGGTCTTACCCGGACGCTGCCCGAGATCAAGCGCCCGGCAGAGACCGCGCTTATCGGGGACGGTGTCACGATGGTGGGGGGCGGTTACTTCGTGATCGCTCTCGGCTGTGAAGGGATGAAGATTCACCAGGACGGCCAGAACTTAATCTTCCTCGACGGGCACGCCAAGCGCATCAACAAGAACCCCGAGCGCTATCTGGTGCAGCGCTCCGACGGCCTGTGGTACAAGCGCTACTTCACGTTCTCCGAGGACTGATGACGTGCTGAACCTATCTCGGATTCCGCGCCTTCTGGGCGTCATGCTCAGCCTTCTGACACTCGCCGCGCTCGCGACCGGGTGTGGCACGAAGAAAGAAGAGGCGCCGGCTTCGGCCAGCGGCTCGACCTACTACGAAGGGAAGATGGAAAAGCCCGCGGGGAAGGCCGTACCCGGCGCTGGCGCGATGAAAGACCTGTAGTAGACCCGCAACGCCTTTCCAGGCGGGGCAGGCACTCCCTGGTGTGCCGCTGGCAACATTCCCGCGCCAGCGGCACACCGTATTTGCTGCCCGGTCCCATTTATTTCGAGTAAAGAACATGACGAACGAGAATCGGAAGCGTCTCCTGGTTTTCGGCCTGGGAGTGGTCGTCCTCATCCTGGGCTTCGTGATCTTGCGCAACATGCGCGGGGTAGAAACCGCGCCCTCGACCTCCGGTTATTACACCGGGCCGATGCTCAACAAGCGCGGTGATCTGGTCACTGAAGACGGGCGCATTATCCAGCGTGCCTCGCCTGAGACGGCCCGTCCGCGTCCGGGCGTGATGACCGGAGCGCAATAACAAATCTGCAAACAAGAGCGAAGGCGAAGACGCAAGTTGAGATGCTGTTGGGGCAGTTAGCGCAGAGCAGAGGGTTAAATCCGTCGGGGTAACGTCAATCGGCAGATTTCGAATATTTGAGGAGACAGAACGTTGAGGAATGATGGCGTCTGTGGTTCTCAGATCGAATCCGTTGCGGCGGGCCGCGCTTTTACCCATCGTGCAGCGACTCTCAGGAGCCGATGCCCACTGTCTCGTGCCTTATTTCTCAGTTTTCTCCTGGCTTTCCTCACCCTGTTCTGCGGAACCACAACACACGCGCTTCCGCAAACATTCGCCGCGGACTATGCCGTAGACGCCGACGGGTACGGCTATGCCCTGGTCCGGACCGGTCCCGAGCCGTATTGCATACGGCGCATTGACGGTACGACCGGTGTTGAGGTTGCGCGTTGGACTATTAGTAGTTCCGATACGCGCACCTACATGCTATGGAGTCCGAAGTCGATCGCGATCGGCTCAGACGGAAAGCCGCGCCTTCTCTGGGCGAAGGGCGCCGACATTATGATATGGCGCTTTTCTCAGAGCCTCGCTATCGAGTTGAAGACGACATTTACGGCGCCTCTGGGGGCTGGCTGGGCCGCCGTTGACCTGACCCTGCGGGGCACGGACTCCTATGTTCTGTTTTCGCAGACGGGGACGAATGGCTTCGGGGTTCCTCAGGGGAAGGCCGGTTTGTTTACCGTATTGTCGGACACGACGAGCGGCTCAACCTCCAGTTCGGGGTGGATGACAAACCATGTCGCCACCCGAATCGCTACGGCGGCAAACGCTTCTGTGGGTGTCGGTACGGTACAGATACTCTGGTCTATAGGGCCGACCCTGGGGCAATTCCGCCTTTGGGGAGTAGACCCGACCACACTTGATCTTAGCAGTCCCGTCTCGGATGTCGTTCACCTCTGCGGCTCAGATCAGTATGCCTCAGATATCGCGACGGGACTGAATGCGACCGGAAGCGCGGACGAAACCATCGTAACGATCCGCAACATTCCTACATTTCCCGACGGCATAACCGTTGTGGGCCTTCGGCTTAATGCCGGGTTGGCCGTGATCAGTTCGACCTCCTATAGTCTGGCGTCCAGTACGGCGTACCACAATGCCGTCGTATTTGCGGGCGTCGGGCAAAGTACTAGCGTTCGGGACGCCCATTTCTGGGTCGATCCGGACCCCGGGCCGTTCCCACTCAAAATGGTCATCTATAGTCCGTCCTGGACACTCCTCAACGTGTGGGATCAAGCCTACTGAGAGTTCGTGACCCGGGCCAGCCGCGCGGCGTTCTGCCGCGCGGCTTTTCGCGCCCTGACCCGAATTGACGCCTCTGCTGCCGCTTGTTACAATGGGGCATGAGTGACCCGCAGCCCGGCGCCGCCGCCTCCCCCGTGGACGAGGCGCGCCTCCTCGAAACATTTCTCACCCTGGTACGCTTCAACACCCCGCCCCGCAGCGAAAAGCCCGCCTCTGAGTGGGCCGCGGCCTACCTGGAAGAACTTGGCTTCTCGGTGGAGTGGGACGATGCCGGGGAGCGCATCGGCGGCAATATCGGCAACCTGCTCGCCTTCAAGAAGGGGACCGTGCCGGATGCGCCGGGCATCTTCTTCTCCTCGCACCTGGACACGGTGGAACCGACGCCCGACCTCGAAGTCGCCATCGAGGGCGACATCATCCGTGCTACGTCCGACACGATCCTCGGCGCGGACGATAAGTGCGGGGTCGCGCCCATCCTCGAAGCGATGCGCCTGCTGCATGAGACGGGCGAGCCACACGGCGACCTCCAGATCATCCTGACCATCTGTGAGGAGATCGGTCTGATGGGGGCGCGACTGCTTGACCCGTCGCGCATCAAGGCACAGTATGGCTTTGTGCTGGACTCGGGGCCGCCCGTGGGCACGATCATCGCCGCAGCGCCCTCTCAGAACTCCCTTACTATCCGCGTCGAGGGTGTCCCCGCCCACGCCGGGGCCGCGCCCGAAAAGGGTGTCAGTGCCATCCTCGCCGCCGCGAGGGCCATGGTCGCCATGAAGACTGGCCGCATTGATGAAGAAACCACTGCCAACATCGGCATCATCGAGGGGGGCAGCGCCCGCAACATCGTGCCCGCCGAGGTGCGGATTGTGGGCGAGGCTCGATCGCGCGACCAGGCGAAGCTGGAGGCACAGACGCAGCACATGGTGGAGACGTTCCATCGGGAGTGCGAGGCGGTCGGGGCGAAGGCGCACGTGGAGGTGACCGAGCAGTATCGGGCCTACCGCCTGGCGCCAGAGGACCCCGTGCTGCAGATCGCGGTAAAGGCCGCGGAGGCGGTCGGGCTGCCGGTGTCGCTGCGGGAGAGTGGAGGCGGCGCGGATGCCAACATCTTTAACGGCTATGGCGTCCCGACTACTGTGCTGTCGTGCGGCATGGAGAAGATTCACACCCACGACGAGTTCTGCCGCCTGTCCGACATGGTGAAGGACACGCGGTGGGTGCTGGAGATCGTCCGCGCCGCCCGCGAACTGCGGTAAAGATGCGGTAAAGAGGGGGCGTCGTCCCGTTGTTTCCGTGGACTGAAGTCCCGGCTTCTGTGATTCAAGCCCGCCTACGCGGGCTCCGGC
>CALEKU010000002.1 GCA_937902745.1 uncultured Armatimonadota bacterium | reverse complement strand
TACCGCGACCGCTTGCTGACGTTCTCTGAGGCTGCATGAGCGAAGACCCCAACCGCTACCACATCGGGCCGATCGCGCTTTCCGGCGAAAGCACGGTCGTTGCCGAGTACGTACCCGAAACGCGGGTGCGGGAGCTGGGCTACCAGAGCGAGGATGCCCTGGAAAGGGCGCTCCTCAAGCAGTTGCAGGACCAGGCGTATGAGTACCTGCGCCTCACGAGCGAAGCGGACCTCACCGCCAACCTGCGCCGACAGTTGGAGACTCTGAACAAGGTCGAATTCTCCGACGCCGAATGGCAGCGCTTCTTCAGCGAGAAGATCGCCGGGGCCAATGACGGCATTGTTGAGAAGACCGCGCGCATTCAGGAAGACCACGTGCAGATCCTGAAGCGCGACGACGGCAGCACGAAGAACATCTACCTGCTGGACAAGCAGAACATCCACAACAACCGCCTGCAGGTCATCAACCAGTACGAGGCAGAGGGCAAGCGCGCCACCCGCTACGACGTGACGGTACTGGTCAACGGCCTGCCGATGGTGCACGTCGAACTCAAGCGCCGGGGGGGGGATATCCGCGAGGCGTTCAACCAGATCGACCGCTACCAGCGCGACAGCTTCTGGTCGGGTTCCGGGCTGTTTGAATACGTGCAGTTGTTCGTCATCAGCAACGGCACGCTGACCAAGTATTACAGCAACACCACGCGCGATGGTCACCTCGCCGAGCAGCGCAGCAAGCGCGACCGCAGGAAGACCTCCAACAGCTTTGCCTTCACCAGTTGGTGGGCCGATGCGCGGAACCGGCCCATCACCGAACTGGCCGACTTCACCAGGACCTTCTTCGCCAAGCACACGCTTCTGAGCATCCTCACCCGGTATTGCGTGTTCGATGTGGACCGGAAGCTGCTGGTGATGCGGCCCTATCAGATCGTCGCCGCCGAGCGCATCCTGCAGCGCATTGTCGCCTCTACCAATCTCCGGCAACTCGGCAAGGCCGCGGCGGGCGGCTACATCTGGCACACCACCGGCTCTGGCAAGACGCTGACCAGTTTCAAGGCCGCGCAACTGGCGCGGGACCTGCCAGTGATCGACAAGGTGCTGTTCGTGGTGGACCGCAAGGACCTGGACTACCAGACCATGCGCGAGTACGAGCGCTTCGAGAAGGGGGCTGCCAACTCCAATACCTCAACGGCAGTGCTACAGAGGCAGCTGGAAGACCCGAACGCGCGCATCATCATCACCACCATCCAGAAACTCAGCCGCTTCGTCGCTCGCAATAAGAAGCATCCGGTCTACGACGCGCATGTGGTAGTGATCTTCGACGAGTGCCACCGCAGTCAGTTCGGTGACATGCACAAAGAGATCACAAAGTCCTTCCGGAACTACCACCTGTTCGGCTTCACTGGCACCCCGATCTTCGCCGACAACGCGGCAACATCCGGCAATCCGAAACTGCGGACCACAGAGCAGGCGTTCGGTGACAGGCTGCACACCTACACCATCGTTGACGCCATCAACGACAAGAACGTGCTGCCGTTCCGCATCGATTACATCGACACCATCAAGATCGCGCCGAACGTCCGCGACAAGAAGGTTTCGGCCATCGATACCGAACGGGCGCTCCTCGCCCCGAAGCGCATCGCCCAGATCGTCGGCTACATTTGCGAGCATTTCGACCAGAAGACCAAACGGAACGTCAGTTATTCGGTGGATGGCAGGCGAAGATTCGGGTTCAACTCCCTGCTGGCTACCGCCTCTATCGAAGCCGCCAAACGCTACTACAGCGAGTTCAAAAAGCAGCAGAACGATGTACCAGAGGCGCAGCGGCTCAAGATCGGCCTCATTTATAGCTTTACCGCCAATGAGGGCGAAGTGGACGGCTTGCTCGACGAAGAGGAGTTCGAGACCGAAAGGCTGGATCAGAGTTCTCGTGATTTTCTGGATGCGGCGATCCAGGACTACAACGCTCTGTTTGGCACCAGCTACGACACCTCCACCGATAAGTTTCAGAACTACTACAAGGACCTGTCGCAACGGCTTAAGAACCGCGAACTGGATCTTGTCATCGTGGTCAACATGTTCCTGACCGGCTTCGATGCCACTACGCTGAACACGCTCTGGGTGGACAAGAGCCTGCGCGCGCATGGGCTAATTCAGGCGTATTCGCGCACCAATCGCATCCTGAACTCGGTCAAGACCTACGGAAATATCGTCTCCTTTCGCAATCTGGAACAGGCGACCAACGACGCACTCGCCCTGTTCGGCAACAAAGATGCCGGGGGCATCGTGCTGCTCAAGCCCTACGGGCACTACTACGAGGAGTATCAGAAGAAGGTCGCCGAACTGGAAGAGCTGTTCCCGCTCCCAATCGGCGATTTCATCCAGGGTGAATCGGCGCAGAAGGCGTTCATAAAGCTATTCGGCTCTATCCTGCGACTGAAGAACATTCTCACCGCCTTCGACGACTTTGCGGGCAACGAAATCCTCAGTGAGCGCGATTTTCAGGATTACCAGAGTCACTATCTGAACCTGTATGCAGAATTCCGCAGCGCGTCGGATGCGGAGAAGGAGCGCATCAACGAGGATGTGGTCTTCGAGATCGAACTGATCAAGCAGGTGGAGATCAACGTTGACTACATCCTGATGCTGGTGGAGCAGTATCTAAAGGCGAAGGGAACCGGGGAGGGCCAGGAGATTCGCGCCAACATTGAGCGTGCGATCAACGCCAGCCCGTCGCTCCGTAACAAGAAAGACCTCATCGAACAGTTTGTCGATTCCGTCTCTGTGGGGGGTAAGGTGGCGAAGGAGTGGCCCGCCTTCATCACGAGCAAGAAGGCGGAGGAACTGGAGCGTATCATCGCCGATGAGGGTCTCAACCCCGGCGAAACCAGGACCTTTGTGGAAAACGCATTCCGAGACGGCGGCATTCCCTCTACCGGTACCGCCATCACAAAGATACTGCCGCCGGTCTCGCGTTTCGCCCGGAACAACAACCATTCGGTGAAGAAACAGACGGTGCTGGATAAACTGACGGCCTTCTTCGAGCGGTACTTTGGGCTGTCGTAAAGCTCGGCTCCCGTAAACAGGAGGAGCTTTTTCCGGCGCGCGTGTTCCGGTCCGGCCGTTCGGCGGGGAGTGCCGGGGGGACAACACGCCGAAGCGGGAGCACGCTTCGGACAGCGCATCGAGGAGGAGAGTTCCCCATGGCAAAGCCGGCCAAGAATACGATCTGCCTGTGGTTCGACAAGGACGCCGAGGACGCGGCGCGCTTCTACGCGGAAACGTTCCCCAACTCCGCGGTCACCGCGGTACACCGCGCCCCGGGGGACTTTCCCTCCGGCAAGCAGGGGGATGTGCTGACAGTGGAGTTCACCGTGATGGGCATTCCCTGTGTCGGACTCAACGGCGGCCCGGTGTTCCAGCACAACGAAGCGTTCTCGTTCCAGGTCGCCACCGAGGACCAGGAGGAGACGGACCGCTACTGGAACGCGATCGTCGGCAACGGCGGCCAGGAGAGCGCGTGCGGCTGGTGCAAGGATAAGTGGGGGCTGTCCTGGCAGATCACGCCGGTCGTGCTGACCGAGGCGATCGCCGATCCCGACCCCGCCGCCGCCAAGCGCGCCTTCGACGCGATGATGGAGATGACGAAGATCGACGTCGCCACTATCGAAGCCGCCCGCGCCGGCAGCTGAGCGCCGACCCCGGGCGGCGGGAGAGCCTGCACTTCCCGCCGCCCGGTCAACCCACCGCCTTCTCCAGCCGCGCCAGCCGCTCCGCGAAGCGGGAGATCCAGCGCGCGTGGCCGCGCTCCCGCCAGTGCGCGTACCCCTCCTCATAGAGCGCGCGCGCCCGCGTCACCTGCCCGGCAAACGCCAGCAGGTCGCCCAGCGTCCCCAGCGCCGCCGCCCGGCTGTCCGCCGCGCCGATCGACGCATAGATCGTCACCGCCTGCTCCGCCTGCTGCCGCCCCAGCGCGCCCAGACCGGGCCGCCGCCCCAGGATTGCCGCCGTCTGCTGGAGACAGTCCGCGACCCCGTGCTGCCCGAGTTCCGGGTGGGCGTGGTACAGCGTCAGCGCCGCGTCGAAGGCGGCCAGCGCCGCGTCCTCGCGCTCCGATCCCATGCGCGCCAGAATGCACCCGCGCCGGTAGTGCGCGCCCGGGCGATGCAAAACCATGTTCGGATGGGTTGCAATGGCCTCCTCCAGCAGCCGACTCTCTGCCTGCGCGAACTCCAGCGCCTCGTCGTAGCAGCGGCGCGCGTACAGGTTCTCGGCCCGCAGGCCGCACAGGGTCGTCCGAAACAGCAGCACGCGCTCGGGCCACGGCTCCAGCGTCCGCTCCGCGATCTCCGCCAGCTCCAGCGCGGAGGCGAACTCCGCGTCGTCGCCCCCGAAATGCGCCGCCATCAGGGCGTGGACCACCGTGTTCGCGAGGCTCCCGGCGATCTCCGCGCGCAGCGCTTCGTCGTCCGCGCTGCGCGCGCCGGGGTGGGCGATCAGGGAGTCGAAGGCGATCCGCGCCCACCGCAGGGCGGCCGCGAAGTCGCCTTCGCGGTGCGCATGGACCGCCAGCGCGCCTGCGGGCCAGAAAGCCTCCCCCACGCCGGCATGGTACGCCTCCTCGAAGCGTGCCGCCGCGTCCCGGTGTAGCTCCCGCACGAGCGGCTCGCCGAGCGCCACGGCGTGGTAGGCCAGGATGTCGATGCACTCGTACATCTCCTGGTCGATCGGGCGCTTGAAGCGTTCGGTGAGCGCCCGGCGCCAGTTCGCCTCCTCCTGCGTGATCCACTGAACCGCCGCCGGGGTCCTGGGGCGTATATACCGCAGTTCATCGAGGATGCAGCGGACGAAGTGGCCGGTGTGGCGCGCCCGCGCCGTGCGCCGCTGCGCGGGGGACAGCCGGGCCAGCGCCCGCTCCCGCGCCGCCGCCGGAATCTCGAAGCGCTCCCCGCCCACGCGGCGCAGCAGACCCGCTCCGGCCAGCGCCTCCAGCGCCTCGGTCGCCGCCGCACTGCCCCCGATGGCGCAGGCCTGCTCGGGCGTGAACGCCTGCGGGAACACGCCGAGCCGCGCGAAGGCCACCTGGACGGGGATGGGGAACGGGCGCAGCGCGGCGTCCAGTGCCGCGTCCAGCGCCCGCTCCTCGCGCACCGTCAGCGCCCGGTGGCTCCCGTCTCTTGCCTCGGTCTCTTCTTCTAAATGAGAGAGGAGTCCCTCCAGGTCCGTGGGCGGTCGCGCACCGCCGCGCCGGGGGGGTGCGGCGTCCGCCAGGCGCACCAGCAGGGCCAGCGCCGCGTCGAGGTGGGGGAACAGGGCATAGGCGTGCGCGGCGGCCTCGTAGGCAGCCCGCCGGTCGGCGGGGTTGCCCCCCGCCTCCAGGGCCTCGGCCAGGGCGAGGTGGACCTCGGCGCTCAGGGCTTCGGTCCGCGTCCGCACGCCGTCGAGCCAGTCGCTGCCCGGGATGTCGATGCCGGGCAGGAACGGACCGGCGGCGAGGGTGCGGGCCATCTCCCGCAGTTGGGCGGCCCGCTCCGCGTGGGGAAGCTGGGCCAGAGGGGTGCGCCGGATCGTCTCCCACGTCGCCTCGGCGTCGAGCAGGTCAACGCGCGCAAGCGCGCCGGGCGCCAGGCGCACGACCCCGCGCTCGTTGGCGAACAGATCGGCGTCCACCTCCTGGCGCAGCGCCCGTATGGCGGCGCGCAGGTTGGTGGCGGGGGCGTCCACGGAGGACGAATCCGGCCACAGGCGCAGCGCGAGCGCGCCGACGGTGAGGGTCGCCGGGTCGAGGGCAAGCGAGGCGAGCAGGGCGAAGGCGCGCGGGGTACGCAGCCGCGTGATCTCGGTCCCGCTCTCGGGATGTCGGAGCGCGGCGCGCGCGCCCAGTGTGGACAGGTGCCATCCCCTCACGCTTACA
>CALEKU010000001.1 GCA_937902745.1 uncultured Armatimonadota bacterium | reverse complement strand
ACCAGTCCACGGCGGCACCAGTCCACGGCGGCGCCACTACACCTTGCGCAAACCCGCCGCCTTATATGCCTTCTCGGTCATCGGGTGGGAGGCCATGAGCTTCCAGAGCAGGCCGGTGCGGGCGTTCTCGACGCAGAGTAGCATCATCCCCAGGTCGATGCCGATCACGTCTGAGTCGTACCAGTCCTTCTTCACGTTCAGGGCGTTCGAGAAACCGTAGCGGCCCCAGAGGCGGTCGCGGTAGTGCTCGAATAGGTCCAGAGCGGTGGCCTTCGCAAGTTCGGGGACGAACGGGAGGCCCGAGAGCGCGCCGGTCGGGGCGATGGTCCCGTCGTTCTTGCCGTCCACCGGGTCGTCCGCGCCGTAGCTGCGCTCGGACTTCGGGGCGGTCGGCGGGTGGTCACAGGCGGTGATACCCCAGAGCGGCTCGCGGTGGCGCGGGTACAGGTCCGCGCGCCGCTTGCAGTAGGCGTGGTTGCCCCGGTGCGAGTTCTCGAAGTTCTTCCAGAAGTCGCGCCCCTTGCGGTCCTTCCGCCCCCGCAGGTCGAAGTAGCCGGGAGTCATCTGGGCAAAGAAGAGGGGACCGATCGGGGTGAACACCGGGAACCCCTCCAGGGTGCCCTCGCCCACCTGCCAGCAGTCCCAGACGGTGCCGGGCAGGTCGTGCTTCGGGGCGCCAAGGGCGAGCAGGTACAGGTAAGACGCCTCGTCGTAGCGGTGCCAGCCCGGTCCCTTCAGGAAGCCCTCCTCGGGGCGCCAGCCCATCTTGACGAACGTATCAGGCGGGTCGCCCGGGCCGCGGTTCTGCATCCAGCGCCAGTCCATGCGGGCGTACAGAGCGTCCGCGATCGCGCGCGCCTCTCCCTTGAAGTACTGTCCTGCCGCAAGAGCCCCCAGGACCATCAGAGACGTATCGATGGACGAAAGCTCGCAGTTCCAGGCGCGCTCGCCCGTGGCCCAGTCGATGAAGTGGTAGTGAAAGCCGTGCTCGTGGGGCAGGCGGTCGCGCAGGTAGCGCAGGGTCAGAAGGGCGCGCTCTTCGGCCTCCCGGCGGGGCACCCAGCCGCGCTCCACCCCCACGGGCAGCGCCGCCAAGGCGTAGCCGGTGGAGGCGACCGAGGCGATGGTGTAGTCGTCCGAAGACTGTGCGTTCTTGGCGCGGTCCTTGGTCAGTCCGGTCACCGGGTGCGACTCGTTCCAGAAGAAGGCGAAGGCGCCGTGAGCGGCAGCATCGATGATCTGGTCGGCGGACGGCTTCACGGGCGGCGTGGGCGTGGTAATGGTGCGGCGTTCGCGCGCCTGGGCGTTCGCCAGGGGAGCGAGCAGGGGGAGCATGGTGGGCGGACCTCCGAGGATGGGCCACGCCGCCGGGAAAGGGATGGAAACCGGTGGCGTGGCCATCTTGCGTGGGGCGTCAGTCGTTCGGGTAGTTGCGCAGGTTATCGCGCAGGGTAAACATCCAGTTGATGTCGTGTTGGTTCGCGAGGGCCTCGCTGAAGCGCCACTCGTTCAGGCCGCTCGTCTCGTCGAACGTCTTGAGGTGGTACTTGAACTTGACGTGGCCGTCCATGTAGATGATGTTGCCCCGGTTCTTGCTGTGCCCCGTGTTCCACGAAGACGGCCCGGGGACGATATTCGGGTCATTGGCAGGCGCCGGCTCCGAGTAGCCCAGATACGGACCCGTGTCCGGGTGCAGGTAGGAGGTCTCCATGATGATCAGGGAGTTGGCCGGGAACTCAATGCCCGCCAGCGGCTGCGGCTGCGCGGTGCCGGGCGCCATCCGGCTCGGGAGCCACTGCGCGTCCCAGGCGGGCGTGTCGGGCGTGTCGCTCTGGGGCAGCCACATGGAGTAGCCCGCACGGAAGCGGTTCGGGCCGTCCGGCGCCGGGGCGCCGTTGGCATACACGGCGTCCGGATACTCGGCGGCGGGGTTGGCGGGGCACCGGAACACGTCGAAGCTCTTGATGTACGGCAGGATCATGTTCTTCCAGGAGCGGCCCGCACCAAACTCACAGTCGGGCGGGCAGGCGCCGCCGTAGCGGATGGGGAAGGTCTCGTCGTTATCCTGAACGTACTGCAGGAGCGCAAGGCCGATCTGCTTCTGGTTGCTCATGCAGGCGGCCTGACGCGCCTTCTCGCGGGCTTTGGCGAAGACCGGGAACAGAATTGCAGAAAGAATGGCAATGATGGCGATAACAACGAGCAGTTCAATCAGCGTGAAGGCGTGGGCCTGTCGGGGGCGAGCGGTTGACAACATGGTTTCCTCCCTCATTGGACGAACTTCCTCTCCGGGCGAGTATCTACGGGCGGTCGGGCGGCGCGATCGTGCACGAGTCGCGCGCAATCAGCTGAGGCGGGAATAGCACCTGGGTCTCCTCCGGGGCGTCGTCGCCCTGGATGCGCGCCGCCAGCAGAGCGACGCCCCGCGCGGCGATCTGGTCGATAGGCTGGGCGACGCTGGTCAGGCGCGGCCGGCTCCCCCGATCCCCCACGGCCTCGGTGCCGTCGAAGCCGATCACCGACACATCCTCAGGGACACGCAGGCCGCACTCGTCGCGCAGGACGTTCATTGCGCGCCGCGCCACGTCATCGCTCCAGGCAAAGAAGGCGGTCGGGCGCTCGGCGCCGGGGCGGCGCATCAGGTCCACCAGCGGGGCCACGTCGTCGCCCGCGTAGTGCATCACAATCTCCCACGCGGCCGGAAGGGTACAGCCCGCTTCGTGCAGCGTCGCGAGAAGCCCGGCACGCCGATCCGTCACGGCCGCGGAGTGCGGCGAACCGGTGAGGAACCCGATGCGCCGGTGCCCGAGGCCCAGCAGGTACTCCGCCGCGATACGGCCGCCGCAGACATTGTCCGTGTCCACATACCAGGCATCGGGGACATCCTGCGCCCGGCTGAAGATCAGCACGAAGGGGTGCCCGCGCTCGGTCAGACGCGCCGCCAGGGGATCATCCCGGTCGCGCAGCAGGATCGCGCCGTCGGAGCGGCCGTCCATCAGAGCGCGGGCCTCAGATTCACGGTCGGGGTCGCTCCGGGTGTGGAGCATCAGGTCGAAGTTCAGGGCGTTGGCCGCCTCCACCACGCCGTTCAGCATCTCCGTCATGAAGCCGGACCCGCCGCGGAAGACGTGCGGCGACTGCATCACCAGCGTGATCGTGTCGGTGCGCTTGCGGGCGAGCGCCCGCGCCAGGGCGTTTGGGTGGTAGCCCATCTCGCGCGCCGTGTTCAGGACTCGCTCCCGGGTGGCGTCGCTGATTCGCACCCGCGTCTGCCGGTCGTTGAGGATATAGGAGACGGTCACTTTGGACACGCCGGTCCGCGCGGCGATGTCGGAGAGGGTGACGCCCTGGCTTCGTGTGCGGCTCATGCGCTCTGTGCCTGACTTATCGGGGCGCGCCGACCGGTACCTGAGGAGGCACCGCCGACGGGCGCGAGGCAGAAGTGGTGTTGGCCCCGTCAGCATTCGGTGCGGCGGGGGACGCGCCGGGGGCGGGCTCTTCGCGAGAGCCGCAGCCGGCGCCGAAGGAAAGCGCCAGGAGAGCGGCGATCAGAGCGGCCCGGCCGCCCGTGGCGGCGGCGCGCTGCCGGTAACGCGGTTCCATTGCGTGTATCTACCCTTCATTGGGTGGAGTGAACGGTAAAGATTAACCGGAAGTATTAACCGGTAAACGGTAGGCATTTACCGGTTAACCTTATTGGCGTGATTTTGCCACGGTTTTATTTTACTGTCAAGGGAGCAGACAGAAATAGGGGGTGCCCCCGGTCTGCAGCCGCGCGGGCAGCTTCGAGGGCTACTTCTCGACCATTGGGACGGCCATGGGGGTGGGCTCAAGCGCCGCGGTGGAGCGGCGAACGATGAGCTGGGGCGGCAGTACCTCGCGTACCGCGGCACGGGGCTCTTCCCCCCGCACCAGGCGCAGCAGCCGCTCCGCGGCCCGCCGGCCCATCTCATGCAGCGGCTGGCGGATACTGGTGACGGGTGGGTGGACAAGCCATGCGGAGATGGGATCGTCATACCCTACCACAGAGACATCCTCGGGGACGCGCAGTTCGGCCTGTCGGGCGACGTTCATCACCTCCAGCGCCAGGTAGTGACCGGCGGCGAACACCGCCGTCACGGGTTCGCGCTCACGCCCACACAGCAGGGCAGTAAGACGCTCCGCAGCGGCCTCGCCTGCGCGCCAGACGGCCTCAGCGCAGACCTCGAACTCATGTCGCTGTGGCACGCCCGCCAGACTCAGCGCCCGCCGGTAGCCGACGATGCGGTCCTGGGTGTTGGCGGTCTCCTCCTCGGCGTAGAACAGGGCGATGCGCCGGTGCCCCAGCTCCAGCAGGTGCCGCACGGCCTCTGCCGCGCCCCCGATGTTGTCGGAGTCCACACTCGGCACCGACATCCCCGGCCAGGACGCCCCCACCACGACCACAGGTTTGCCCGCCGCCCACAGCGCCTCGACCGGGGGGACTCCCGCCGCGCGCGGGGCGATGACAAGCCGGCCATGGGAGGGGGACAGACGTTCTTCGGCCCGGTAGTCGTCTCGGGCGGTGGGGGACAGGGTAATCTCCACCTCCGCACCCGCCAGCCCGTCCAGGATGCCGCGGTAGATCGTGCCGTAGTAGTCACTGTCCAGAACGTTGCGGGCGCCGTCCACGAACGAGAGCGCGATACGCACCCGGCGGCCCGGAGGCGATACGCCGGCCGCTCCGGGCCGGTCACACCCGTCGGTGCGGGGCGGCGGGGCTACAAAGGTCCCGCGGCCCACCTCGCGGACGAGCAGGCCGTCGGAGGTGAGGGCCAGCAGGGCCTTGTTCACCGTCATCTTGGAAACGCCCAGTGCGTCCGCAAGCTGCAACTCGGCGGGGATCTTGTCGCCGGGCCGCAGGCGTCCACTCGCCACCAGGCCGCGCAGGATGCGCTGCACCTGCACATGGCGCGGGAGGGGATCGTCCTTATCGATGCGGGTGCTACTGTCGAACATAAGGCTGGCGCTTTGCGCGCGGCAGGCGCCCTCGCTGCCGCTGCCCTATCCCATATTCTCTATATCTCTAGAGGTTGGGATGATAGGTATATACTGAAGTGCGATGTTTCGCGAACAGTATATATTCATCCCGGCAATCGTGTCAAGGGGGAGGCGCGGAGAGGAGGTCACACACGGAGAATGGCGGGCAGACCGGCGTCGCGCAGGGCGGTGGCGTCCTCATCGGAAAGGCCGGCGTCGGTGAGGAGCAGGTCACAGGCGGAGAGGGGGGCAATATGCGCAAAGGCCGCCTGCCCGATCTTGGCAACGTCGGCCACTACCACGACCTCGGCCGCATGTTCACGCATGGCGCGCTTCACCTGCACGGCATCGAAGTCCACGGCGGTCAGTCCTGCGCGCGGGTCCACCCCCGAAACCCCGAGGAACAGACGGTCAGCGCGCAGCGGCTTCAGGAAGTCCACGGCGAGCGGGCCGAGGGTCGCGCGGCGTCGTGGCTGCGCCTGCCCGCCGATCACGATCACCTCAATGCCGGGGGAGTCCATCAGTAGCAAGGCGGCGGACAGGTTGTTCGTCACCACCGTGACCCCCTGCGTCCCGCCCTCCTTCAGCGCCACCGCGACCTCGTGAGTCGTGGTTCCGGCGTCCAGAAGCACGGTCTCGCCCGGGCGTATCCGCGCGGCCGCGGCCTCCCCGATGCGTCGCTTCTCCTCGTGGCAGGCTACGGCGCGCTCGGCGAACGGCGGCTCGTAAAGGCTGGTCTCCAGCGGCAGGGCCCCGCCGTGCGTCCGCCGCAGGAGGCGCCGCGCTTCCAGTGCCGCCAGGTCCGCGCGCACTGTGGGCGCGGAAACGCCGAACTGCCCGGCCAACTCCTCGACCGTGACCTTGCCCTGCGCCCGGAGACGCTCCAGAATGCGCTGCTGTCGCTCCTCCACGAACATGGGCTCAGACCCTCCTGCGGGGCGAGGGCTCACCCCGGGCGCGACTTTCGTTTACTTTCGTTTTTACGTGGCCGCTTACGAATATTGGTGTTATCCTACCCGTGTGGGCACTGAAACGCAAGCGGAAGGGGCACCGCGGCTCCTGCTGCGGCGCGCGGGCATCCTCGGGGACGTGCACGCGGAGGATCGCTTGCTGGACGCCGCGCTTGATTTTCTCGCGCGCCAGCCGGACCTGGACGCCCTGCTCTGCACCGGCGACCTGGTGACCGGGCCGGGGAGCGCGGGCCGGTGCCTGGAGCGTCTCGCGGCGGAGAACGTGCTGTGCGTCCGCGGCAACCACGACCGGTGGTTCGTGGAGGCCGAGCGGCGGCAGGCCGGGGTGGGCTATGACGCGCTCCCCCACGCGACGCCGGAGGAGGACGTATCGGCCGGCGCGCGGGCGTTCCTGGCCGGGTTGCCCGTGACGCGGACGTTTCTGACGCCCGCCGGACCGCTGCTGCTGTGCCACGGCACGGATACCGACGACATGACGGGGGTCTACCCGGGCGACACCGAGGCGGTCCTTTCGGCGAACTACAAGCTGTACCGCCTGTACGCGGAGGATGTGTATCGGGTCGTGGTTGCGGGCCATACCCACCAGAGGATGGTGCGCGCCTTCGATCACCTGACCCTCGTGAACGCGGGGACGCTGCGGCGGGACTGCGCGCCGGGTTTCCTGCTGGCGGACTTCACGGCGCGGGTCCTGCACACCTACGACCTGTCACCGGCGACGGGGGAGATTGTGGGGGAGAGGACCGTGCCGTTGCCATGACAGAGCGGGTGAGCGGTACGCTCCCTGCTCCATCGCCGGCCGTGTCCTGGCCGAATCAAAGAGTGTTTACCGGCTCCGTGATCTCACGGAGCCCCGAACCACGGAGCCATAAACTATGCCCAAGTCCCTGATGATACGCCCGGACGAGATTCGCAAGCCCGGCGAGATCACGTTCCGCCCGATCCCCGTCAACCAGTACCAGAAGACGCTGACTGATGAACTCGACCGCTTCAGCCGCGAGGACCTGGTGCGCATCTACCACGACATGGTGGTGATCCGCGCCTTCGAGTCAATGCTGCAGACGGTCAAGACGCAGCGGGAGTTCGGCGGCATCCCGTACGACCACCGCGGGCCGGCACACCTGTCGATCGGGCAGGAGGCGTCCGCCGTCGGGCAGGCGTACCTGCTCGGCGTTGAGGACCACATCTACGGCTCCCACCGCTCCCACGGCGACATCCTTGCCAAGGGCCTTTCCGCCATCGAGAAGCTGCCGGACGACGAACTGGAGCGCATCATGCGCACCTGGGACGACGGCGCGACGCTCCGGGTCATCGAGAAGGAGGCCGATACCTCCAGCATCAAGTCGCTCGCCATCGACTTCCTGATCTACGGCACCCTGGCGGAGATCTTTGGGCGCGAGACCGGCTTCAACAAGGGCATGGGCGGCTCCATGCACGCCTTCTTCACCCCCTTCGGTGTGTACCCCAACAACGCCATCGTCGGCGGCTCGGCGGACATCGCCGTGGGGGCCTCCCTGTTCAAGCGGGTTAACCGCAAGGGCGGCATCGTGATCGCCAACATTGGCGACGCCGCGGCCTCCTGCGGTCCCACCTGGGAGGCGCTCTGCTTCGCTACCATGGACCAGTTCAAGACCCTCTGGGACGAGTCCGTGCGCGGCGGTCTGCCCCTTATCCTCAACTTCGTCAATAACTTCTACGGCATGGGCGGTCAGCCTGTGGGGGAGACCGCGGGCTTTGGCATCCTGGCTCGCCTGGGTGCCGGCCTGAACCCGGAGCAGATGCACGCCGAGCGCGTGGACGGCTACAACCCCCTGGCCGTGATCGAGTGTCTCCGCCGCAAGCGCGACCTCCTGCTGCGTGGGGAGGGGCCGGTGCTGCTGGATACCGTGACCTACCGCTTCAGCGGCCACTCGCCGTCGGATGCCTCCTCGTACCGCGAGAAGAGCGAGGTGGAGGAGTGGCAGCAGGTCGATTCGCTGGTCACCTACCGCGCCGATCTGGTCAAGGCGGGCCTGGTGGACGAGAAGAACATCGACGACCTGCACGAGAAGGTGGACGCCGCGATCCTGCGCGCCTACAAGAAGGCCGTGGACCTCGACGCCTCGCCGCGCGCCAACCTGTTCACGGTGGGGAACTTGCTGGAGAAGACGATGTTCTCCCAGCAGCGCGTCCCTTCCCTGGATACGGGGCGCAAGCCGGAAGTCCTGCTGCCGAAGGAGGAGAACCCCCGCGTCAAGAGCCTGGCGGGCCGCTCGCGCTCCGGCATCGGCGAAAAGGGCGAGATGCTACCCAAGACCCGCTGCATTGGCGTCCGCGATGCCCTGTTCGAGGCGATTCTGGACCGCTTCTACGAGGACCCGACCCTGGTGGCCTATGGCGAGGAGAACCGCGACTGGGGTGGGGCGTTCGCCGTGTACCGCGGCCTGACCGAGGCGCTGCCCTACCACCGCCTGTTCAACAGCCCGATCTCCGAGGCCGCCATCGTCGGTACGGCGGTGGGCTACGCCCTGGAGGGTGGCCGGGCGCTCGTGGAACTCATGTACTGTGACTTCCTCGGCCGCGCGGGCGATGAGGTCTTCAACCAGCTGTCCAAGTGGCAGAGCATGAGCGGCGGCGTGCTGAAGATGCCGGTGGTCCTGCGCGTCAGCGTCGGCAGCAAGTACGGTGCGCAGCACTCGCAGGACTGGACCGCGCTCTGCGCCCACATCCCGGGGCTAAAGGTCGTGTTCCCGGCTACGCCGTACGACGCCAAGGGGCTGATGTACTCGGCGCTGCTCGGCACCGACCCGGTGATCTTCTTTGAGTCGCAGCGGGTGTACGACATGGCCGAGATCTTCCACGGCCAGGAGGGCGTTCCCGCCGGGGCCTATGAGATCCCGATCGGTGAGCCGGACGTCAAGAAGGAGGGCACCGACCTGACCATCCTGACCGTCGGCTCCACGCTCTACCGGGCGCTGGACGCTGCGAACATCCTGGAGAAGGAGCACGGCATCTCCTGCGAGATCATCGACGCCCGCTCCGTGGTTCCCTTCAACTACGAGAAGGTCATCGAGTCGGTGAAGAAGACAGGCAAGATCCTGCTGGCCTCGGACGCCTGCGAGCGGGGCAGCATCCTCCAGACGTTCGCCGCGAAGATCACCACGCTGGCGTTCGACTACCTGGACGCGCCGCCGGTGGTGGTGGGGGCGCGCAACTGGATCACCCCGCCGGACGAGATTGAGACGGCGTTCTTCCCGTTCCCGGACGACTTCCTGGACGCGGTCCACGAGCACATTCAGCCGCTCCAGGGCTACACCCCGAAGCGCCCGAACGACGCCGCCGAACTCATCCGCCGCGACACCCTCGGCGTCTGAATCGCTCGCTCTCAAACAGTGACACCGGGGCACGGCATCTACTGCCGTGCCCCGGTGTACAATGGGAGGTACGAGCGAGACCAGAACTCCGACTCGGGAGCCCGTTCTTGAGACCGTTCCGATACAAGCGGCCCCGGTCGTCTGAGATATGCTTGTCCGTTAATGAACCATAACGGTGAACCCAAGCGATTCCAGAAGCCGCTGCACCGTGTTTCTGCCCCCGGTGAAGTCACTAGATCTGAGGGGATCTTGATCCGGAAATTGATAACCATAGGCTCTACCGACGATGGCTTTAGAGGCGTATTCCTTGCCATTAATGAGTAAGAAGTATTGACGAGCGCGACCAAATCCGTACTTCTTCAGGAAGGCTTCCTGCCCGATTTCATCCCATTCCTTTACCGCTTGTCGAATAGCATCGGCTCCGATATGGGGCAACATACTGGTACTCCTTTTGGCATCTTTCTGTGAGTAGTGCTGGTAATTATACCTCTGATATAGGTAGGGGTATAACCGCTCAGAAACGTCCATCGTAGCAGTAAGACAAAGGGAAATCGCGGCATGTCTGCTACAATGCCTGCACTCAACGTAACGGCGCCGCTTCAAGAGGCCGCGGACTGGCTCGGCCTGCCGGAGACGCAAGAGTGGGCTCGGGGTGTGACCGCGCAGGCGGCGGAAGAACTGGAGCGGTTTCTGCGCGAAGACTCCTCCCTGCGCGTGCCCCGCAACCCCGAAGCGCGGGCGGAGGCGTTTAAGGCGTGGCACAAGGCGTACGCGCGGGAGCGGCTAAGCCCCTGGCTGCGCGCCTGGAAATCACGCGCAGCCCGTGAGGTGCATGTCTCTGCGGCCCCTTTGCACACCGCCGAACAGCGGCGGCGTTTGTTCGCGCACCTGATCTGGCCCGAAGTGGAACAAGCATTGCGTCAGCGGGCGGATGATGTTCTTCATGCCTATGCCATCCGGGGGCTCGCCCTGAACTGGGGCAGGCGGAAGATCAGCGATGGTTTACTGGTGGGCGTGCCGGAGAGGGCAGGAGAGCAGTGGCGCGTCCCGCTGCACTTGCGCGGTTCTGGAGTGAAGACCGGGGACCTGGAAATCAGCACGGACGGGGACGTCCTAACGGATGCCAGTGCCCTGTCGCCATGACGCGAAACCCATGAAACTGGACCTGACAACGCCCGCGCTGCTGTTCCCGGCGGTGTCGCTGCTGATGCTGGCGTACACAAACCGCTTCCTCGCGCTCGCGGCGCTGGTCCGCACCCTGCACGACCGCTGGCGCGCGGACCCGGACGACGACATCCTGATCCGCCAGATCGTGAGCCTGCGCCACCGTATCCACCTCATCCGCGGGATGCAGGGCTTCGGCGCCCTGTCCATCCTGCTCGCCGTGGGCAGCATGCTGCTGCTCTTCCAGGGGTGGGAGCCACTCGCCCGCATCGCCTTCGTGGCGGCGCTCGCCGCTCTGATCGTCTCCCTCGCCCTGTCCGTGCGCGAGATTCAGATCTCGGTAGGCGCTCTCGACCTGCAACTCTCCGACATGGAAAGCACCGCTCGCTCGGGTGCCCCCGCCGCTCGCCGGGGCGTTTCTCCGTAAGCGGGCCGCCGTCCGGCGCGACTGTCCAATGATGAACACACTCCTTCTGCACCGTTGCTGCCCGCCGAAAGCTCTGTGGGCGGCGGCGGTGTTTTTTTGCGGCTGCGTTTTCGCCTCTCTGGTCGGACCTGCCGCAGCCCGCGCGGACGCCATCGACGACGCCGTCACGGCGGAGATGAAGCGCCTGGGTATCCCCGGCCTTTCGCTCGTGATCTACAAGAACGACGTACTGGTCAAGAAGAGCGCCTACGGGGTCAGTGACCTGGAACTCGGAACGCCCACGAAGCCGGAGCATCGGTTCCAGACCGGCTCCATCGGCAAGACGCTCACGGCGACGCTGGTGATGCAACTCGTGCAGGAGGGGAAGTGGTCCCTGTCGGACCCGGTGAAGAAGCACTACCCGGACGCCCCCGCCGCCTGGGACCGGATCACACTGAAGCACCTGCTGACGCACACCTCCGGCCTGCCCGACTACGCGCTGGTGCCGGGCCTCGGACTGGTGGAGCGGTGGACGCCCGAGGAGTGGGAGCGGAAGATTGTCACCCTGCCGCTCGACTTCGAGACCGGTACCGCGTTCGCCTACAGCAATACGAACTACTACCTGCTCGGCCTCCTGATCGCGCGGGTGACGGGAAAGCCGTACGAGGACGTACTCGCGGAGCGCGTCCTCAAGCCCGCCGGGATGAAGGACACGGAACCCATGCAGAACCGTCCTATCGTGGCGGGCCGGGCGAAGGGGTACTGGCAGATGCCCGATGGGCAGAAGGTCAACGCCCCGGAGATGGTGGAGGGCGGCGCGGACGGCGGCCTGATCGGCACCGCGGACGACCTGGCCGCCTTCGAACGCGCCTTCCGCACGGGGAAGCTGGTGAAGCTGGAGACGGCGAAGGAGATGCAGACGTCGCTGCGCCTGCCGGACAAGCGCCAGAGCGGCTACGGCTACGGGTGGTTTGTCCGCGACCTCTACGGTCACCCGTGGCTCTCGCATGGCGGGAACACCGCGGGCTTCGCGGCGAGCGTGTCGCGCTTCCCGGACCAGGACCTGACCGTGGCGGTGGTGTGCAACCTGGCGTCGGTGCAGGGCGACAATCTGGCGCGTCGTATCGCCGAGGTCGCCGCGCCCGCGCTGGTGCCGCCGCAGTGGGCCGAAAAACCGGACCCCGATCCGCAGCGCACGGAGAAACTGCTGGGCGCCCTGCGGGCGCTGGCGGAGGGCAAGACCGACACCGACGCGCTGGACCCGACGTTTCGCGCCCGCTTCGCCACGCCGCGCGGGCGCATGGGACTGGGCGGGTTCGCACCCTTCCGCGAGGTGCGGGAGGCAGCGTTCCTGGAGGAGCGCGTGCCGGACCCGGTGGCGGGCGACAAGCAGGTGCGCTACCGGGTCCGCATCGGCCCGGCGAAGCGCCCGTTCAACCTCCTGTTTACCGTGACGCCCGAGGGGCGCGTGCTGAGCATCGGACTGCGGGCGGAGGAGGGGTAGCGGCCCGCGTCGCCGAACCAGAAGGCATGGCGGAAAAACTCCTTTCGGTGGCGGCAGTCGGGGATATCATGCTCGGGTCAGACCACCCCAGCGCCCGCAGTCTGCCCCCCCGGGGTGGCGCGGGTCTGCTGGACCCCTTCGCTCCGGTGCTGCGCGCGGCGGACATCGCCTTCGGGAATCTGGAGGGGCCGCTGCTGGACGGCGGCAAGCCCTACAAGAAGGCGGGGCCGCGTTCCTTCGCCTTCCGTACCCCCACCGCCTACGGGCGCCACCTGAAGGCCGCCGGCTTCGACGTACTCTCCTGTGCGAACAACCATGCATCGGACTTCGGCCCGCCGGGTCGCGAGGCGACCCGACGCACGCTGGAGGCCCTTGGCATCGCACATGCGGGCATAGACCGGGACGACGTCGCCTTCCTGACACGCAAGGGGAAGCGCGTGGCCGTGCTGGCATTCGCGCACAACCCGGTGAACGCCCACGTGCGCGATGTGGCCGGGGCGGCGCAGCGGGTGAAGGAGGCGACGCGGGCGGGGGCGGACCTCGTGATCGTCTCGTTCCACGGGGGGGCGGAGGGGACCGGTGCGCGCCGCGTGCCGCGCGGTCGCGAGGTGTATCTGGGGGAGGACCGGGGCGACCTGCGCCGGTTCGCGCGCGCGGTGGTGGATGCCGGGGCGGACCTGGTGCTGGGGCACGGTCCCCACGTCCTCCGGGGCATGGAGGTCTACCGCCGCCGTCTCATCGCTTATTCCCTGGGCAACTTCGCCACCTATGGTATGTTCACCCTGACCGGGGCGCTGGGGGAGACACTGGTGCTGGAGGCGCGTCTCGACCCGGCGACCGGGGCGTTTGTGAGCGGGAAGATACATCCCGGACGGCAGCGCAAGCCCGGCGGCCCCCGTCCGGACCCATCCGGCGAAGCCATCGAGTCGCTGCGCTCTCTGTCCCGCGCCGACTTCGGCGCTGCCGCTCCCCTGATTGCCCGCGATGGCACCCTCTCCCCCCCCGCCTGAGCCCGGCGACGGCGGCCCCCGCGTCGAACTGTGGGCGGCGCCCCTGCCGCGCCCGCTGTCGCCGCTCGCCTGGCACGGCTGGTTTGTGGTGCGTGAGGGGGAGAGGGCCACGCGCTGGGAGGTGTGGCAGCGGCGCGACGCCGGGGGCGTTTCAGCAGGGCACGTCCACCGCGACCTGATGCGCCCCGAGGGGGCGGTAGGGGGCGGGCCGGCGCAGCGGCTTGTCTCCTTCGACGCCGACGACTCTGCGCGCCTTGCCGCCGTACTCAAAGGGGCGCTGGAGACCTACCCTCACCGCTACCTCTACCGGTACTGGCCCGGACCGAACTCCAACACGTTCATCCGCTGGGTGCTGGACGAAGCGGGCCTGTGGGGCGGCGCCCTGCTCGACCCCCGCCTGGTGGGCAAGGACTACCTGGGGCGGTTCGGGGTGGGAGTGCGGCGCGCTTCGGGGCTGGTCCAACTCGCCTCACCGCTCGTGTCCGTGCGGTTCGGGGGGCAATCGCGCCTGCTGGAGGTCTCCGCGCTCGGCCTCACCGTCCTGGGCCTCGCCCAGTCCCCGCCCACGCTTCTGACTCCCTTTGGCCCCATCCGTCTTGGCACCGGAGAGAAGGAACGCAAATCCTGAAAAGGCGGCGGCGCTGCTCCTGCGCAACTTTTCTGCCCCTGCCGGGTCACGAAAGAAAGAAGGAACGTGGTTCCCCAACGGGGAGGGAAAAGGAGAAGAGGCGCCCGGTCCGGAGAAAACAGCCTGGCAAAAAGAAAACGCCGGGCCACCCGGGCCTCGGCGCTTCTCCAGCACGGAGAGAGAAAAGGAGATCACACGCCCCTCATTATAACCCTGCTCCTTCTTTCCTGACAAGCCCCCTATTAAAATTTCCTTAAACATTTCGCTGACCGTATTTTGTGCCCCCAAACTGCGACTATAGAGACGGGAGTGCTGCGTTTCGCCGCCCCTGCCGCCCGGGCGCGGGCGGCGTGTGGCCATGGTAAACTCTACGAACTTCCGGTGCGTGTCGCACCAGAGAGGGCAGGAGTACATGATCTATCGGGAACGGGTGGAGAGACCGGACGGAGCAGGTTCACGCTCGCCGTCGGCAGCGTTTACCCCGGGTAAAAGCGAAGCTTTCACCCTGATAGAGCTGCTTGTGGTGGTAGCCATCATCGCGATACTTGCGGCGATACTCTTCCCCGTGTTCGCGCAGGCGCGGGCGAAGGCGCGGCAGGCATACGACATGAACAATCTCAAGCAGATCGGCCTCGCCTTTCTGCAGTACGCTCAGGACTACGACGAGTCCGTGGTGCCCTACGCTGTGCGCGCCGGCGGCGGCTCCACGCTGAACAACCGCTACTGGTTCGGACTGAGCTGGTCCGCCTCGCTGGCGCCCTATAACACCGCGCCCCACACAGAGGCCCCGTGCCCTTCGGCCTCCTGCACCGTGCATCTGGACCCGAACGACGGCCTGCTCTCGCCCTACATGAAGAACACCGGCCTGTTCGACGACCCGTCGGCGCAGGACCTCACCCCGGCCTTCACCAACTGGCGCAACGGCGAACGGGTGCCCGCCTATTCGGTCTACCCGGTGCTGTTCCCCGACCTGCGCGTGGATGATCCGGCCGCCTTCCCCCCGGTGTACTCGCTTGCGGACCTGGAGGAGACGGCTAACACCGTACTGATGACCGACGGGGCATGGCTGAGCGGCGCGACCGTCGTGCGCTCCATCTTCATCCGCGCGCCCTTTGATGTGCCCTCGGGCATGGACTGGGGGCCGGCCGGGTTCAGCACCCGCGCCCACGGACGCCACCCGGGCGGTGTGGCGAATGTCCTCTGGGCGGATGGGCACGTGAAGGCGACCAAACCCATCTTCCGCCCCGGCGCGGCGTTTGACGCCCGCCGCGCGCGCAACCTGGGCGAACTAAGCCCCGTGCCTCTCCCGGATGACATCGCGGCGGGCGACCCCAACATACCGCGCTACAACTACTACTTCAGCCTGAACAAGACCACGGGCATCTGACCTTCGCTTCAGGAATCTCTACGTGACCTACGCAACCACCCCTGCGCCCCGCCGCCGCTCCGGAGCGGCGGCGGCGCTGCCCGCGCTCCTGCTATTTCTGCTGCTCCTGCTCCTGCCCCGCTCCGGGGCGGCGCAGGTTCTCAGCGTGTTCACGCCCTCCCGGTCGGTACCGCGCGCCGAGTGCTTCCCAGTGGAGCGGCTTCCCGCCGACCTGCGTCCGCTGGCCGAGGAGATGTTGCTCGCCATGCTGGACTCGGAGGCGCTCTACACGCTGGTCGGCGGCCTGAAGCCTATGAGCAGCGGCTATGTGAGCTTCCGCATTGACACCAAGAAGCCCGACCTCCTGAAGCTGGAGCGGACGCGGCAGGTGCTCGCGACCGCCGTCCGGTGCGGCGATGCCTTTGTGGCGGATGTGCTGGTGTTCCGCCGGGGCGGGCCGGACGGGACGCGGTACGCCGAGGGCGTGGTGATCTATCGGCCCGGCTACCAGCGGATGGTGACGCACTACCAGGACTTCTGGGCGCCCTTCGCAGTCACCCCGAGCACCGACCCCATGCTTGCGCTGACCCTGCTGGAGAACGACGAAACCACGGCGCGTAACCGCGCCCTGGGCTACCTCTACGGCTACCCGAAGCCCGCGGTGGACTTCTTCGTGTCGGCGGCGGATTCGCAGACCGACCCGAAGAAGATCGTCCCCCGCGACTTCCGGAACATCCCGACGTTCTCGAATCCCACCAACCAGTTCGTCTACGCGGTCCCCCAGGGGGCGGCGGTGACGGACGAGGACGTGCGCCTGCGGACCGAGGCCGGGCGCATCCTCGCGGCGTATCGCGACCGACGCGCCCGCTACATCGGCGAGGGGAAGCCGGGCGTGGCCATGCTGCTGCGCGACTGGTTCGACGACGGAACGGGCCGCTGCGCCCCCGAGAACGCCCGCTTCGACACGGCAGCGGCAAAGGAGTAGGGGACGGCGCAGGCGGCGTTTCGGGCGAAGTCCGAAGCGCTGGCCTCTCCGCGGCGGCCTGCGCCGGTTCAGCGGCGCAGGCCGTAGAGCGCCAGGGCCGCGCTCATGGCGGGGCCAAACACCAGGGCAAAGACCAGCGTCCCCCAGCCGACCCGGGCGCCGAGCAGCCAGCCCGCCGCGAGGACGGTCAACTCCATACCGGTGCGCAGGTGCTTCACGGGGAGGCCCGTGCGCCGCGCAAGGCCCAGCACCACGCTGTCGCGCGGCCCGGCGCCGAACTGGCTGGCGATGTAGGTCCCGGTGGCCAGGGCGCTCAGCAGGGTGCCACCCAGGAACCACGCCCAGGCCGCGAGCGGCGCCTCCGGGTGCGGGATGACCGGCCGGAACTGGTCGATGTAGACGCCGATCAGGACCATGTTCAGCACCGACCCTATCCCTACCGGCATTCCGAGGAAGAGGTAGGCGGACGCCTGGCACACCAGACCCGCGCCGATGCTCGCCCCGCCCACCGTCAGGAAGGGCAGGTGGTTTGCCAGGCCGACGTGCAGGGCATCCCACGGCGCCAGTCCGACATTGGCATTGATCATGGCCGCGAGGCCGAACCCGTAGAGCGCAAGGCCCGCGTTCAGCAGCAGGAACCGCAGCCACGCGGGCCAGTGCGCGGTACGGCAGCGGGGCTCCGCCAGGGCGGCGGGGTCGGGCGTCGCGCAGAGCGCGTCGTCATCGGCGGTGGGGCGGGCGTGCGGCGTATCCTCAGGCGGCACGGTCAGGCGGTCTTTCCCAGGATGGTATCGGGTCGGAAGGGGGCGGGGCGTCCGTACTCCGGCACCCAGAACACTTCGATCTGGAACGTTCCCTCGAAGCCAGTCCCCTTTACGGTGAATCGGAACGCGTTCGCGTCGTCCCCGGGCAACTGCTCCATCTCCTGCACGGTCGGGCTGGCAGCATCGGAACGCGCGGCCGCGGAGGCGTTCGCCTCCGCGAGGTGGGCGTCCAGGTCGTAGCCGGGGCGCGCAAACGCCTCGTCGGTGTGGAGGAACAGGCGCAGGCGGGAAACGGCCGTGTCCGCAAGGGGCAGCAGGGCGCGCACATAGTACTGCTTGCGGAAGATAACGTTGTCGGAGAAGCCCAAACCGAACAGGTCACGCTCCCCCAGGTAGAAGTCGAGACGGAACACCATGTCGGTGGTCCGGCCGGCGCGCTCCTCCGGCTTCAGGCGCAGCACCGGCTGCACGATGGAGAGCGTGTCCAGCCACCCCTCCCAGATCAGCTTGAGATCGGCGGGGACATCGGCGGGGTTCTGCCCCTCCACCGGCACGGTCGGCTCGGCCCAGGGGAACGCGAGGTCTTTGCGAGCCTCGCGGACGTCGATGTGCCCCTCCGCGTTGGTCTTGCTGAACGGGCCGTAGCAGTTCTCCGCCGCCGCGCTCTGGTGGAACAGGTCGAAGTCCACGCGCCGGGGCTTCAGCGACACGCCGAAGAAGAACTCGGACTTGCCGAACAGGTCCTTGCCGCGGGTCACCTTGCCCTGGACCATGCTCAGGCGGATGAACGTGTTGCCGAAGAAGAAGCGGGTGGCAATCTCGAACGACTCGCGGGCGGTTACCAGCGAGTCGAACCCGCCGTGGCACTTGTGAACGAATGTCCGGGGGGCGCCCGGCACCTGCGCAAACGTCTGCTTCACCAGGCCGTCGCTGCGGTTGTAGTTTGGGCCAAACTCACCGGGGGGGGCGAACAGGCGGTTCGCCAGGTTGGAAATGCCGATAGCGTAGGAGCGGTAGTCCGTGCCAACCACGGTCAGAAGCCGCTCCAGGGGGAAGCGGCGGGCAAGGTTCTTGAAGCCCGCCGGGTTGGCGGTGTCGGCCTGCTTCTTCGGGTTGAAGACCTCCAGTTCCTTCTCGGCGTCGATGCGTATCCAGTCCTTCAGCACCTGGAACGAAATACCCTGGTGCGGCGTCCCGAGCGTGACCACCTTGTTTACGTGGTCTTCAGCTGCGCGGCCCGTCTCCGGGAAGGTCACCTGCAGGGCATGGCGCACGATCAGGCCGCCCATGGAGTGCGCGAGGAGGTTCACCTTCGCCGGGACCCGCAGGGCCTCGTTCGTCGGGTGCTGCATCGTCGCCAGCTTCCCGATGAAGTCGATCAGGCGCACCAGCGCACGCCCGTAGGCGGGGAACTGGCGATCGTTCAGGTCGTAGTAGCGGAAGACCCAGAGCGTGCGGGCGGGAAAGTCCGGGTCCTCCTTGCTGCGCTCCAGCAGGCGCAGCGCCATGCCCGCGTCCAGCACGATTCGGTCACCGTGGAACCAGTCGGCCGGGAAGCCTGCGTCCACGAGCGCCTGCGGCAGCTCCGGCTCCTGCGACACGGGGCTGCTGTAGTATCCCACGACGTTCGTGGCGTCCTGGTAGCTCCAGTCCGACTTCATGAAGCGCAGAATCAGACCCTCGTAGATGTAGTTGTCGCCGCGCTTGTGCGGGTAGACCGTGCCATCGTTGAAGCCCTGATAGGCGATGCGCTTCTCGTCCTCCACCCCCAGGCCCCCGAAGCCGCGGACCAGGATGAGGGGGAGGGGGCGGCGGGTCTGCTCGGTCGTGAACGGGGCCATTGGGAGTCTCCTTGGGGTAGTGTAGCGTGCGGGCTGTCGTGGCGCGCATAGCAATCGGCAGGGAGCGTACCTGTCTTTTTGCAGGGATGGGGCGCGGGGCGCGGTAAGATCGCGGGGCGCGGTAAGATAGAGCAGGACCCGCGCGCCACTTCGCCTCCCTCCCCGCCCGCCCTGCCCGGCGGGTGGTGCAGCACACCCCGAGGTTCGCTCCGCCTATCCCCTCTTCCTGCGCCGTCGAAGGGGGAAAGCCGATGCCGGAGTCGAACCCTATCGGAAGAAGAGGAATCCCATGCATCTGAGTGCTTCTCTCATGCCCCGTCTTGCCCGGCCCCTTGCCGCCGCCGCAGTCCTGGGACTGACCACCGGGGCGGTCTGCGCGGCGGGGATATCGGCCGCGGGGCCGGCAGTAGTAGGGCGCGTCGCCGCTGGCGATCAGAACCCGGTCCAGAAGGCGGACGGTTACGTGGTGGAACTGCGCCTTCCCCCCGCGGGCGTTGCTGCCGGGGCAGAGGCGGAGATTCCGCTACGCATCTCCGACACGCGCCAGGGCGATCCGGCGCCGGGCGTGCCGGCCGCGCGCCTCCGGGCGCGCATCACCCTGCCCGCCGACGCTTCGGTGTCTGTGGCCGAGCCGCGCGCCTACTCGAAGGGCACCGTGCCCGGCGACTACGCTCTTGCCTGCACCTTCCCACGGGCGGGCGAGTACCGCCTGGAACTGCGGGTGACCCCGCCGGGCGTGGACGCAAAGGAGTTCACGGTCACGTTCCCGGTGAACGTCACGGCGGCGCCCGCCGCGGGCGCCGCGGCTGCCGCTGAGTCGTCGTACACCCTGTCGTTCACAATGGACCCGCGGAGTCCCGGTGTCGGCCAGGGCGTGAAGATGACGTTCGCGCTGAAGGACCGGGCCACTGGCCGGATCGTGACCGACTTCGATGCCGCAAGCGATACCGCCCTTCAGGTGGTGGTGGTGCGCGAGGACCTGGGTGAGTTCTTCCAGGAGCAGCCCGAATACGACGAGCGCACCGGTGAGTTCGTCCTCCCCTCCTTCGGCTTCCCCAACGGCGGCAACTGGCGCGTGTTCGTGGAGGCGGCCCCGCGCGGCGCGGGTGTGGTAACGTTCTCGGAGAAGGTCTCCGTGAACGGTGCGCAGGCGCTGCGGACGCCGCTAATGGCCCGTGGGCTGCCCCTGGTGCGCGAGGGGGGCTACACGCTGACGCTCAAGCCGGTCCGGCTCAACGCCGAGACCCTGGTACCGCTGGCCTTTACGCTGACCGACAACCAGGGGCGCCCGGTGACCGACCTCCAGCCCTGGCGGGGCGGCCTGGCGCACCTGTTCCTGATTGAGCGTGACGGGAAGACCTATCTCCACGCCCTGCCGGACACCACCGATCCGAGCAACGGGCGCACGGGGACCCTGAGCTTCCCAGTGCGCTTCCCCAAACAGGGCACCTACAAGGGGTGGGTTCGCTTCCAGCGCCTCGGGCAGACTGTGACCATGCCGTTCATTCTCCGTGTTACCAAGTAGCAAGTAGAAGGAGAGCCCATGCGTTTCTTTCAGGCGGCTTCGCTCTGCCTCGCCCTTTCCGCCGTCGTCCCCGCCGCTGCCCGTGCCCAGGAGGCGCCGCAAGACCCGCCGCCGGCCGTTCCCGCTGCCGCCGCTGCGATGGACCATAGCGCCCAGGGCATGCTGGGCAACTGGCGGATGAACCGGGAAGCGTCCGGCACGTCGTGGATTCCCGACTCCTCGCCGCTGTACGCGAAGATGGGGAAGCTGGGCAACTTCCAGACGATGGTGCACGGGCAGATGTACGGCGTGTACACCGACCAGGGCGGCCCCCGCGGTGGCTCCGACTTCTACGTACCGTCGCGGCTCATGGGGATGGCATGGGACTGGCAGCCGGACGGCACCCTCTGGGGCTTTCGCGGGATGCTGTCGGCGGACGCCCCCTTGATGGGCACGCGCGGCTACCCGCTGCTGTTCCAGACCGGCGAGACGGCGTTCGGCCGGCCGCTCTCCGATCGTCAGCACCCGCACGACGTCGTCATGGAACTGGCCGCCACCTGGGCAAAGCCCCTCAAGCGGGGGCGCTACACCCCGTTTGTGTACCTCGCCGCCGTGGGAGAGCCGGCGCTCGGGCCGGCAGCCTACCCGCACCGCCCTTCCGCGTTTGACAACCCGGAGGCCCCGCTAGGGCATCACTGGTTCGACAGCACGCACATCTCCTCCGGCGTTGCCACCGCGGGTATTGCCTTCGGCGGCACGGCGAAGGTGGAGGGCAGCGTCTTCACCGGGCGGGAACCGGATGAGGCGCGTGGTCGCTTCGACAACTGGCGCTTCGACTCGTACTCCGGCCGCCTGAGCGTCAACCCCACGCGCGACCTGTCCGCCCAGATCAGTTACGGCTACCTGAAAGAGCCCGAGGTGCTGGAGCCGGGCACAGACCAGCACCGGCTCACCGCCTCGGCCATCTACAACCGGCCGCTCCACGGTGGCCGGGACCACTGGCAGACGAGCCTGCTCTTCGGGCGGAACCGCAAGTCCGCGCCCAACGGGCAACTCTGGCGGAACACCGCCTGGCTGCTGGAGAGCGCCTACCTGGGGAGCAGCTACACGCTGTTCGGGCGCTTTGAGAGCACCGACAAGGACGAACTGGAACTGCCGTTTATCATCTTCAGCCGGACGCGGCACTTTGGCCCTGGCGGTATCCCCCTGCCGGACCACACGCCCTACAACGTGAAGAAGCTGACCCTCGGCGGCGTCAAGAACGTCTACCGCGCGCTCGGCACCGAGATGGGCGTCGGCGGGTCCGTATCGTTCTACGACTACCCGCGGATTCTGGAATTGGCCTACGGAACGCCGCCTGTGTCGTTTACCCTGTTCTTCCGTCTGCGAACGGAGCGGATGTAACCCTCTTCTCCCTCGCACCGGAAACGAAGAAGCCCGGCCGGAACATCCGGCCGGGCTCCTGACGCTAAAGAGGTGCCGCGCGGCTACATCGGGACGACCCAGATGTTGCGGAACTGCACCGGATCGTGGTCGCCCTGGAGGATGATGGGCCCCGTCTTCGTCATCTCCTTGTACTCGCTGTACTGGATGCCGGTCATGCCGGTGAACTCTTCGTTGTTCTGCACCAGGACGCCGTTGTGGAACACCGTGGCCCGCGGCTTCTCGACCACCGCGCCGCTCTCGTCGAAGCGGGGGGCCCGGAAGATGATGTCGTAGGTCTGCCACTCGCCCGGCTTCTTGGAGACGTTCACGCGCGAAGCCTTCTGGCTGTAGAGCGACGCCGAACCGCTCTTGCCGGGCTCCTTGCCCGCGTCGCTCAGGATCTGGATCTCGTAGCGGCCCTGGAGCCCGACCCCGCTGTTGCCGTGGCCGGGATTCGGGTCCGACGCCGGGTAGACCGGGGTGCGGAATTCGACATGCAGGTAGCAGTCACCAAACTCCTGCTTGGTGGTGATGTCCGACTTCTCTTTCGGGACCGCGACGCCCTTATCCACCGTCCAGGCCGGCGCATCCTTGCTGTAGCGCTTGTACCAGTTTGCTGTCAGGTCTTCGGACTTGCCCCCGAACAGGACGACCGCTCCGGCGGGCGGGCGGCTGGGCAGCGGCATCACTATCGACGGCGCGGCGGCAGCGCTGGCGCTGTCCTGCGCGGCCATAGCCGGTGTGCTGCGAGTGGTCAGGAAGCCGAGGGCTCCAGCGGCGGCGCCGGCTCCCAGGAGGGCGAGGGTCAGCGTGCGGCGGGGGGAGGTTCTCATCCGGTTCGTTTCCTCGTTGGTTCAAACGCTAAAAAAGCGACGCACGCTCCAACGGCGCGGTCGCTCTGCAATGGGATATGGAGGGCGCGTTGGCTCCGATACTGTTCGGTTGTCCTTCGCGACTATGTATTTAGAATACCATATTCACCATGTTTTTGCCACTCGTTTTTCCATGGAGCGCCCCGCCCGAAAGTGACGGTAATGGGCAGGGCGCGCATAAATAGAGCGCTTAGAGGCGATCCATGCTGGCCTTATTAAAGGAAACTCCCCAGTTCTGGTATCAAATACGTCTCAGAAAGCGCGGTGCTGTTGTTATTGTTATATGGTGCGTCCCGGGCGATTACCCTGAATCGCATTCCAGACCAGCAGCGCCACACCGGCGATCAGCGCCAGGTGAATGAGCGGGCTGATGACGAACTTGAACAGGAAGCCTACCACCCAGAACAACAGAAAGACGGCGGCGATGAGGTAAAGCAACTTCACGGTCGATCTCCTTCCAGCCTCCGCGAACGCAGAGTGTGCGGAGTGCCTGTATAGAGATCACGTACCCGGGGAGAGCCAGAGTGGAAACAGGGGGTAAAACAAAAAAGCGACGCACACCTTGCGGTATGGTCGCCTCGCAGGTCGCGGCGGGTGTTTCGGGGTTCCGAATATCTCCGTCGCGACTATGTTTTTATAATACCACGCTTCAGGCTGTTTTTGCCATATGTGTTGTCGAGAGGCGGCTTCGCTATTTATGGGGTAATAGGAGGAATGCTCGACAAAGTGTGCTAGTAGGGTGGTTTTGGTCTTAGGGTACGCTCTTTATATTGCCTGTGTTTGTCTTTGAATTGTATCGAATTAGGGCGCCGGTGGGGTGCTCGTTGCGGTGGTGGCGCACGAAGTTCACGATCACCAGCGCCGCTCCCAGGAACAGGGCAAGGTGGATAAACGGACTCAGTAGAAACTGGAAGACGAACCCGACCACCCAGAGCAGGATCAGGAGTCCCCCGATAATTTCCAAGGGCTGCACGTGTTGATTCCCTTCCGTCACCGCTGCCAATACTGCCAATAGCGGATACACCGGAACTACCCTGCCGGGGGCGCCGAGAAACGTTGGTGCGCCGCGCCGCAGCGCCGTCCCGGTTGCCGGTTTTCCCTACGGGGTAAGAAGTTCCCCACAGGGCATCCGCGGGCCTGTACTTGCCCGCGCCGCCCGCACAACCACCGAAACCGGGGGGATTCGTGAGCCACCACCAGTACGACATTGTGGTCATCGGGGCGGGGCAGGCAGCGATGCCGCTGTGCTTCGCACTCGCGGAGAAGGGGAAAAGAGTCGCCCTGGTGGAGCGCAAGCACCTCGGCGGCTCCTGCGCCAACTTCGGCTGCACGCCCTCGAAGGCGGTGATCGCCTCCGCACGCGTGGCCCACCTCGCGCGCCGCGGCAGCGAGTATGGTCTGAAGATACCGACAGTGACGGTTGACTTCTCGGCCGTGCTGGAGGGGGCGCGGGCTATCGCCCGCGAGTCCCGCGACGGTCTGCAGGAGGATCTGGCCGCCGTAGAAAACCCAACGCTCCTGCGCGGCCACGCGCGCCTGGAGGGGCGTGACAGCGACGGGGCGTTCCGCGTGCGGATCCGCGGCGGCATGGACGCAGGGGCGTTGGTGACGGCCCGCGAGGTCGTACTGGATACCGGCACCACAAGCCGTATTCCGCCCCTTGAGGGGCTGGAGTCCGTGGACTTCCTGACGGCGGAAAACTGGCTGGAGCAGTCTACCCTCCCGGAGCATCTCGTCCTGCTCGGTGGCGGCTACATCGGGCTCGAAATGGCGCAGTTCTACCGCCGGATGGGCAGCCGCGTTACCGTAATCGACCAGGCGGAGCGTCTCCTGTCACAGGAGGACGCGGCGGTGTCCGAAGCGCTGCTGCCGCTCCTGGAGGCGGAGGGCATCGACTTCCGCCTTGGCGCGGAGGCCCGCCGCGTGGAGAAGGGGGCGGGCGGCGCCATCGACATTACCGTTGCCACCAGGGAGGGAGAGGAGTCCCGCGTCTCCGGCTCGCACCTCTTCGTGGCTGTGGGACGCGCGCCGAACACCGGGGACCTGGGCCTGGATTCAGTGGGACTGGAACTAAAGGAGGATGGCATCGTACCGGTAGACACGCGCCTTGCGACGCCCGTGAAGGGGCTCTGGGCGGTGGGCGACATCCGCGGTGGCCCGATGTTCACCCACACCTCCTGGGACGACCACCGGGTCCTCGTGTCCCAGATGCTCGGGGACGGCGCCTGCACGGCCGATCGGATCGTCCCCTATGCGGTGTTTACTGACCCGCAGGTGGCACGGGTCGGCATGACAGAGGCAGAGGCAAGAGAGGCGGGCCGCCGGCTAAAGACCGGGCGCTTCGAGATGTGCCACAACGGCCACGCCCGCCAGTTTCGCGAGAAGGCAGGCTTCGTCTCCGTCGTGGTGGACGCCGAGACCGACCGACTGCTCGGGGCGACCGTTGTTTCGGAGCAGGCGGCTGAACTGGTGCACCTGTACACGGTCCTGATGAACGCCGACGCCCCGTACACTGTGATTCGCGACGCCGTGTTCACCCACCCAACGCTGGGCGAGGCCGCCCACAGCGCGATTGAGGCCGTGGACAGCCCTTCCTGACTGTGTTGCGCCTTATCGGGCGGAGCCGAGCCAGATGCGGTTGTAGAGTACCGGGCGGTTACCGCTCCGCGGGCCGCGCCCGCCGATCTGCACCAGGCCGTCGGTCAGGAGCAGGAGCGCCTCGGCCAGGTTCTCGCACAGGTTCCGGTCCGAGTTACTGGGGCCGCCCGCCGTCAGCAGGTACACCAGCCGGGGCTTGCTCACGGTGCGCCGCGCCATCAGGTCGTCCGGAATGCCCGCGGCGTCCGCTGTGTGCACCGAGATACGGCAGCCGTTCCCCTTGGACGAGGAGAGGCTGACCACGCGGAAGCCCGGCGCGCCGAGTTCCAGGCGCGCGTCGGCAAGCCCGGTCTCACTCATCGGGGCGGATGTCCCCTCCGGGTCCGTGAACCCCGGGACGAACCCGCGGCCGGTGAGCGCGTCCGCAAGGTCCGCGGGCAGAACCGGCTCCGCCTGCGCCGTCCACACGCGCGCATAGGGGACGCCCCGGGGCAGACCCACCGGCTGCTCCGACTCGGGCTCGCCGGCGGAGGGCGCCGCGACTTCCGTTCCTACTTCGTCCGCCATCTTATTCGGCCTCCTCCTTCGCCGCGGCCCGGACCGCTCCCGCCAGCAGCGCGAAGTCGTGGTCCGAAAGCTTGTGGACGTTGCCCTGGAACGCCAGCGTCCAGTTCTCGCGCGGCCAGCGCTTGACGTACTCCAGCGCGTCCACGAACGGCTCCACCTGCACGAAGTCCTCCGCGGCGCCGATGATCGCCTCCGGCTCTATCGGGAAGCGGAACGGGTACTCTTCGCCCGCCTTCTTGCTATCCCAGATGTGCGTATCGTCTTCAAAGGCTGGGCCGGTAACCCGCGCGAGCCCCCCGATGGCCTTGATGCCCGTGCAGTAGAAGAGCACCGTGTCGCCCTCCTTCACGGTCTCGGCCTTCTTGCGGTGGCGGCTCTTCATCCCGGCGATATCGAATCCGCGGCGGCGCGAGGTCTCGAAGTTCTCGGGCGAGGACACAAGGAGCCAGTGGGTCGGGCGGGAGGTGGTGGCGGGGTCGGTGCTGCTGCTCATGCCCCGATTATAGCACCTGCCGGCGAGCCCGCACCCGGGTTTGACAGCCTGGGGTAGTGCGTACAAGGTTACTACAAGGTGACGGGGAACGCCCGGGGGGATTCCGCCCGAGGCGCCTCCCGGGGTATATCCATTAGCGGAATCCAAAGGTTCGCCGGCCCCACCTCTGGCGGACCTTCACTTTGACTGTCCCTGGAGACATGCCGCCCATGCCCGAATCGATCCGCTCGTCGTTGCTGCCCGTCGCCCGGGTGCTGACGTTCTTCCTGGCGATCCTCAATACCGTCCTGGCCATCGCCGCGCTGGGCGCCCTGTTTGTCTTCCATATCGACCCGCGATGGAACGATCTGGTGCCGTTCGCCGTCGCAGGCGGCTTCGGCGCCGCGGTGTTCTTCTGGTTCCTGTACTTCGCGACCCTGGAAGAGTGGTAGTTCTGCCGGGAGCAGCTACCGGGGAGGGGCTTTCATGTCCGCGACTGCCACGACCGCCTCGGCCGAGAAACAAGCCGCACCCGCTGCCGCTGTCCCTGCCCCGCACGCGCGCCCCGCGGCGGAGGTGGCGGAGGCGCTGGGAGTAGACCCCGCACGGGGGCTAACCGGGGACGAAGCGACCCGCCGACGCGAGCGGTACGGGCCCAATGCCCTGCCAGAGGCGAAGCCCAAATCCGCCTGGCGGATGCTCCTGGAGCAGTTTGCCAGCCTGATCGTGCTGCTGCTGATCGGCGCGGCGGGTGTCGCCGTGGCTACCGGTGAGACGGTCGAAGCGGTCGCCATCGGGGTCGTCCTGCTCGTGAACGCCCTGGTCGGGTTCTTCACAGAGTGGCGCGCCCGGCAGGCGCTCGACGCCCTGCGTAAGCAGGGGCATGCTGTAGCGCGCGTTCGCCGCAGCGGCCACGAAACGCAGGTGGATGCCGGAGAATTAGTGCCAGGGGACATCGTCCTCCTGGCCGCGGGCGACCGCGTGCCCGCCGACCTGCGCCTGCTGACCGCCGCCAGCGTCCGCGCCGAGGAGTCCGCCCTGACGGGAGAGAGCGTAGCGGTGGAGAAGTCCACCGAACCGGCTCCCGAGGACGCGCCGGTCGCGGAGCGCCGCTCCCTCCTGTTCCGTGGCACCACGCTCGCCGCCGGGAGCGCGCAGGCGGTGGTGGTGGCCACCGGCGCGAACACGGAACTGGGCCGCATCGGGAAACTCGTCTCCGAAGCCGAGGAGGAGGCGACGCCGCTGGAGAAGCGGCTGGACGACCTGGGGAAGCGGCTCGTCTTCCTGGTTCTGGGCATCGCGGCGGCGGTGTTCGTGCTGGGTTACTTCCGGGGGGCGGCCACCCCGCAGCAGGGTGGCCTCCTGCGCCTGGCCGAGACCGCCATCAGCCTCGCCGTCGCCGCCGTGCCCGAGGGGCTGCCCGCAGTGACCACGCTGGTCCTGGCGCTCGGCGTGCTGCGCATGGCGAAGCAGAGCGCGATCGTGCGTAAACTGGCCGCCGTGGAGACGCTTGGCAGCACGACCGTCATCTGCTCCGACAAAACGGGGACGCTGACCCAGAACCGTATGACCGTGCGGGAGTACCGCCTGGCGGACGGCTCCCGGGTCGACCTGTCCGGCGAGAACGGCGGCAAAAAGCAGGCGCTGGAATCGGAAAGCCTGCTGGAGCGCGCGGTGCGCGTTTCGGTGCTCTGTAACGAGGCCGCGCCAGACGACACCAGCGAGGAGGGGGCTCAGGGCGACCCTACGGAAACCGCGCTGATCGTGGCCGCCGCAAACCGCTACGGGATCGATGTGGAGGCGCTGCGCGAGAAGTACCCCCTGCACGACGAAATCCCCTTCGACTCCGACACGAAGCGGATGGTGACCCTGCACCCCGACCCGGATGGCGGTGGTACGCTGCTCGCCCTCAAAGGCGCGCCCGCCGCCGCGCTGGACGCGTGTCGGGACTACGTTTCCGAAAACGGGGATACAAAACCGCTGGACGAGGCGGTGCGCGAGCGGTTCCTTGCCCTGAACAACGAGATGGCCGACAACGCCCTGCGCGTCCTGGGTCTGGCGATGAAGCGCCTGCCGGATGCCGAGCCGGGATTGGTCCCGGAGGAGGAGCGGCTGGACGGCTACACCCTCCTCGGCTTCGTGGGGATGATTGACCCGCCCCGGGCGGAGGCCGCGGACGCCGTGCGGCGGGCGCACGAGGCCGGCATCCGCACCGTGATGCTCACCGGCGACCAGGTGCGCACCGCCCAGGCCATCGCGCGAGAACTACGCCTGGGGACGGGCAGCGGCGAACCGGTGGCGCTGCACGCCCGGGATCTCTCCGGGGTGACCGGCGAGGCGCTGGCGCAGAAGGCGCGCGAGGTGGATGTCTTCGCGCGCGTCTCCCCGGAGGAGAAGCTGCGCATCGTGGAGGCGCTCCAGAACGCGGGCGAGGTCGTGGCGGTGACGGGCGACGGCGTGAACGACGCCCCGGCGCTGAAGAAGGCGGACATCGGGGTGGCTATGGGCCAGCGCGGCACGGAGGTCGCCAAGGAGGCTGCGGATGTGGTGCTGGCGGACGACAACTTCACCACCATCGTCCGCGCGATCGAGGGCGGGCGCACCATCTACGCCAACATCCTCAAGTTCGTTCACTTTCTCTTTGCCTGCAACCTGAGCGAGGTGCTGGTTATCTTCGTCGCGGTCGCGCTGGGCTGGCCTCTGCCGCTCCTGCCGCTCCAGATTCTGTGGGTGAACCTGGTCACGGATGTTTTCCCGGCGCTGGCGCTGGCGGTAGAGCCACCCGCGCCGGATGTCATGCAGCGCAAGCCGCGCTCCCCCAATGAGGCGCTGCTCTCCCGTGGCTTCCTGGGGCTCATTCTGTGGCAGGGCGCGCTGCTCGCTGCCGTGGTTCTGGCCTCCTACTACTGGGCGCTCCGCGAGTACGGCCCGGGCGAGCACGCGCACACCGTCGCGCTGCTCTCACTGGTGTCGGTGCAGCTCGGACAGACGTTCAACAGCCGCTCCCGCTCCCGCTCGGCGTTCTTCGGCCTCCGTCCCAACCCCTGGGTCTGGGCCTCGGCTGCGGGCGTGCTCGCGCTTCAGGCGCTGGCGGTGTACCTGCCTCCTCTGGCCCGCGTGCTGGGCGTGACCGCCCCGAACGCGCAGGACTTCCTCGTCGTCGGCCTCTCGGTCCTGCTTCCCATCGTAGCCGTGGAGATCGTCAAGCCGCTGTTCTACCGGAAGGGAAGTTAAGTCAACGCAAAGAGGTGATAATAGAATTATTTGCACTCACTCTGTGAATTTTCCGGTTGCCTGTCACGGAACCACGGGGGGCGACGTTGAAGGCATCAGCACGCGCGAGGGTCTGACCCTTCGCCAATTTCCGCTGTCGCTATAAGAGGAGAGACCTGCTATGAGCCGTCGCCCCGTCCTGCCCCGCTACACTGCTCTCCTGGTCGTCGCCGCCGTGGGCGCGACGGCGCTGACCCTCCTTCCCGCCCGGGCGCAGAAGTCCGGCGGCCAGATCCAGGTTTCCGGCAACTCCGCCCCCGTCACGATCAACATCAACGGTGGCGATACGCCCGTGGTGGATGTCACCGCCGGGGGGAAGGGCCGCATCAACTACGACGCGGGCGTTATCAAGGCGACCGGCTACGGCGCAATGCCCGCCCGTGCCAACTCCATTGCCCAGGCCAAGCTCATGGCCCTCGGGGCCGCGAAGGCCGACGCCCTGCGTAACCTTGCTATGACGGTCAACGACGTACGTGTTACCTCGTCCACCACCGTCAAGAACTACGTGCTGGAGAGCGACGTCATCCGCACCGAGGTCGAGGCGCTTCTGAAAGCGCCGCGCATTATCTCCGAGAAGATCGAGACGGACGGCACGGCGGTGGTGGTGATGGAACTGCCGATGTACGGCAAGAACTCGCTGGCCGCCGTGGTGCTGCCGAAGGTGCTGCGTGAGGAGTCCGCCCCGGCGGCCGTGGCCGCCGCGCCGGTTCCCGGGTTCCGCGTCTTCAAGGGCCCCGCCGAGCCTGCGGTCAAGATCGCCGCGCCGCGCCCGAAGCCCGCGCCCGCCCCTCTGCCCGGCGGCGAACCCGGGTTGACCCCGGAGTCCGACCCGGGCCCGTTTACTGCGGTCCTGGTGGACTGCCGCGGACTCGGCGTCGAGGCGGTGATGAGTCCCAAACTCTACGACACGGACGGCCGCGAGATCTACGGCACGGTGCGCGTCTCGCACGACTACGCCATTGAGGTCGGCATCGCGAGCTACCCACGCTCCATGGCGGAGGCGATCCGCAGCGAGCGCGCCGGATCGAAGCCGCTGATAGTGCGGGCGGTAGGGGTGGCCGATAAGCACCGCTTCAACCCGGTTATCTCCCGTGCGGATGGCGACCGCATCCTCGCAGCCAACCAGCGGGACGGCTTCCTGGAGCGCACGGCGGTGGTGCTCCTGGTGGACCCCGTACGCTACAAAAAGTGGTAGTATTTTATCCCGCCGCTGCCTCCCGGGAACGGCGGAGTGTCTGAGAGAAGAAGAAGAGTCCGCTGCGCGGAGGCCCCGGCCATTAGAGCCGAAGGAAGGGGCCTCCGCTTGCGGCACCGTATCCGAACGAAGGACAGGAGCCTGCACATGCTGCCCCCGCGTCCGGCCGTGGTCCCGCCCGCCGCCGCGCGCCGCGCCGCCACCGCCGCTCTCGGCATGACGGCGCTGCTCCTCGGCTGCGCCCCGATTGTTGCCCCTCTGCTGCCGCCCGCCGCCGCCGCCCCACCCGGGCAAAAGGGCCGGGCGCCGGGGGCGGGCGCCACGGCGTTGCGCATCTTCGACCGGGCGAACGTCTACGTCGTCACGAACGACGACCCGGCGCTCGCGGACGCCCTGCTGGAGGGATGTGACGTCAAGGAGCGGCGCGTGCTGACGCCGGAGCAGTGGCGCTCCGTCCCGCAGGAGGTGCGCGAGTACGTGACCCTGGTCTACCTGGTGAACCGCCAGAAGCTCCCTCTGTCCGCAAAGATGCCAGAGAAGTGCCCGGCGACCGGCGGCATGGTCTGGACCGAGGTGACGCGCTGGGGACGGCGCTGGGGCGCCATCCATGAGGTGACCGTTTCCGCGCCGGACGGTGCGTGGCTGCGGTGGGCGGTAGAAGACTTCCGCCAGCGCAAGGAGGTCCCGCGCAAGCCCGAAAAGCGAGAAGTGGACTCCCTGGCACTGGTGCCCATCGGCGCCGGGGCGGACCGGGCGGCGGGGGCGCTTGTGGCGCGGCCCCCGGCGCGCGAGGGGAGGGAACTGCTGGCCCATCGCCTGACGCCGGAGGAGGCGGACGCCCGCGCAGAGCAGTTGGTGCGAATGGACGAGGTCTACCTGGTGGACCGGGGCAGCGCGCCCGCGGGAGAGCTGCCCGAGGAGGTAGCCGCCGTCTTCGCCGGGCGACTGGTAGGGCCGAACGAGACCGTGGTCTGGCGCGAGCGTAAGCCCGGCGCGGGGCGCAACCGTGTGGTTATTACCGCGCCCACGGCGCATGCTCTGGAGCAGGCGCTGGCGCGCTACCCGGACCCGCTCACCGTGCCGACCACCCCCACTGTCCTGTCTACCGCGCGCGATTTGCGTCAGGTGCGGCGCGTGGCGGTGGCCGCGGTGAAGACCGGTCCCGGGGAGGGGCTGGCGCGACAACTCGCGACGCAGGCGGCCTCAGCAGTGCGCTCGCTCAACGCCTTCGAGGTGCTGGAGCGGGCGGGCCTGGCGGAGGTGCTGAGTGAGATCGCGCTGGGGCAGGCGGGTATCACCCAACCGCAGGACCGGGCGCGCGTGCGGCACCTGGCCGCGGCGGACGCCCTGCTGATCGTGGAGGTGACGGAGGTCCGCGGGCGCACCGAGTACTTCCCGAAGCACGAGCGGCTGACCCCCCCGATGGCGAAGCCGCCGCGCCGCCCCGTGGAGCCCTCCCGGCTGCGCTATGCGGTGTCGCTGCCGGGTAAGGAGAACGACCCGATTGCCCGCGCGCTGACCGATGCCCTGCTGCGCAAGGTTGTGGGCATAAAGTCGGAGCGGGATTACCGCAGCGCGATGCGCGCCTACAACGAGGAGACGATCCCCGCCTACGAGCGGCAGTTGGACGCCTACTATGAGGAGCGGCGCACCCGCCCGATTAAGTGGCGGCAGACTCTGACCGAGCACCGGGGCGTGACCGTTTCCGGGAGTGTGCGTCTGGTGGACCTGCGTGATGGCATGGTGCTCTGGGAGGCTCCGTTCTCGGAGTCCGAGCGCGAGGAGCTTCCGGCACAGCAGCGCACCGTGACCACCTACGGCGAGGAGTCCCACCCGGGCGAGGCGGAGTGCCCGCAGCCGGTGGACCGTGTGCCGGAGGCCCTGGCCGCCCGCGCCGCCGAAGCCGGACTGGAGCAGGCGGTGGGCGCGCTGAGGACCACCGCACTCCTGCCCGAGGTGTCGTCGGCTGTGGTCGTGTCCGCGGACGGCACGGGCGGGCCGGTGCCGTCGCCGTCCCTGCCGGAGAGCCCCACAGGGCGCGTAATCGACATCGACGGCAAGACCATTCTGGTGGGCCTGGGGGACACGGACGGTGTGGTGGTGGGAGATATTCTGACCGTGACACTGCCGAAGGGCAGCACGGCCCGCCTGAAGGTCACTCGCGTCCGTCCTCGCACCTGCGACGCGGTCCTCGACCCCGCCGCGCCCGCCGCTCTGCGGGCGCAGATTGCCGTGGGAACGGAGGTGCGGAAGTGAAGACACCTGCAAAGGCGCCCACCTCCCTGGGGACACCCCGAGTTGTAGTGCCCTTCGCCCTGCTCCTGCTCCTCCTCTCGCTGGCCGGTGGCATTGCCCGGGCGCAGTTGGTCGAGGAGATTGCGGCGCCGCGGCCAGCGGTCGAGGTGACGAACCCGCTGGCCGAGGTGCGCGAGGTCGTCGGGGAGGGGACCGCGGCGGTCTCGGCGGCGACGGGGGGGAAGATCGGTGCGCGCCGCGCGGCGATCGCACTCGCCCTGCGCGACGCCGTGGAGAAGGCGCTGGGGATCTACGTCTCCGGGCGCACGGTTACCCATAACTACCAGATGCTGCGCGACCGGGTGCTGACGCAGGCAGACGGCTTCGCCACGCTCAAAGAGGTTCTGGACGAGAGCGTCGGGCCGGCGGGCGAGGTGCGCGTCCGGGTGCGCGCCGAGGTGTCGCTGAAGCCGCTGGCAGAGCAACTGCGGGCGCTCAAGGTCACGCGGGGGCTGCGCGTCCACGTGGTCGCGCTGGGCAAGCCGGCGGCGACCGCGGCCACGCGCGCCGCGGCGGACACCCTGCGGGCGCGACTGGCGGCGGCGGGCTTCGCCATGGCCGAGCAGCGCCGGGACGCCGACCTGGAGGTGCGCGTCTGGGGGGGCTACAAGACCGTCCAGGCGATCCCGCTGGAGACCGGTGCGGGGCCGATGACGATGCACTCTCTGCGCGGTGACCTGTCGGTGTATGTCTCCTGGCCGGACACTTCGGAGGCGCTCACGTCGTTTAACGCGGGCGCCTCCGCCATGCACATCGACCGGGAAACCGCCTGCCGCGAGGCTGCGGGGGATGCCGCCGAGGAGATCGCCCCTCAGCTGGAAGGCGCGCTCCTGATTCTGTGCGCCCGTCTGTCCCAACCTGTGCAGCTTCATGTCCAGAACATCGGCAGCGCGACCCGCATGACGAAGCTGGAGGAGGCACTGTCCACGCTCCCGGGGGTCCAGAGCGTTACCCGCCGCGGCTACCAGGGTAAGCACATGACGTGGGAACTCGATGTCCTCTCCGAAGCGCTTCCGCTTCTGTCCCGCGCGCTGGAGCAGGCGCCCTCCCTCAAACCCTTCAAGCTCACCGTGGCGTCGGAGACCAGGAGCAGGATAACCGCGTCCGCCCGGTGAAAGGACACGGGCTATGAACAACCGGCTTCTGGTCTATGTAGGCACCTACGGGGATGCGCGCAACGAGACCATCCCTGTCTTCGAGATGGACACCAAGTCCGGCGCGCTGAGCCGGCTCGGGGGCGCCTCCGGCGTCGCCAACCCGTCGTTTCTGGCGTTGCACCCGAGCGGGAAGTCGCTCTACGCCGCCAGCGAGATCGGCGGCTTCGAGGGCAAGCCCACCGGCGCTGTCGCCGCGCTGGCGCTGGACCCGAAGACCCACCTGCCCACGCTGCTGAACCAGCAGCCCTCGGAAGGGAACGGCCCGTGCTTCGTGGCCGTGGAGCCTAAGGGCAAGTATGTGGTCGTCGCCAACTACGGTGGCGGGAGCGTTGCCTGCCTGCCTGTGGAGGCGGACGGGCGACTACGCACCCCCGCCGACTCCAAAAAGCACCAGGGCGGCAGCGGCGTCAACGCCAAGCGGCAGGACAAGCCCTACGCGCACTCCATCAACCCGGACCCCTCTGGCCGCTTCGCCGTGGCCGCGGACCTGGGGATGGACAAGCTGCTGGTCTACCGCATCGACCCCGCCACCGGGAGTCTGATCCCCAACAACCCACCGTTCGCGTCCACCAGGCCCGGCGCCGGGCCGCGCCACACCGCGTTCCACCCGAACGGCAAGTTCCTGTACGCCATCAACGAGCTAGACTCGACCATAGCCGCCTACAAGTGGGACGGTGAGAAGGGGACGCTCACCGAGTTCCAGACCCTCTCCACCCTGCCGGAGGGGTACGACGGCAGGAGCTCCTGCGCGGAGGTGGTGGTCCACCCGAACGGCAAGCATCTGTACGGATCGAACCGCGGCCACGACAGCCTGGTCCACTTCGCGGTGGACCCCGGCACGGGCCGCCTGCGCCTGGAGGGGCACACCCCCACGGGCGGCAAGAATCCGCGCAACTTCGCCATCGAACCGTCGGGCCGGTTCCTGGTGACGGCGAACCAGGACACCGACAACCTGGTGGTCTTCCGCATCGACGAGCGCACCGGCCGCCCGTCTCCGGCGGGCCAGACCGCCACCGTCTCCAAACCCGTCTGCGTCCGCTTCCTGACCGTGTGAACGGGTGACGTGTACTGCCGCAGGGTAACCGGGTAAGGGAAAGGCATCGACAGGCGCCGTAGCCGTTCGGGGAGTCTCCGGGCTCTTTCGGCTGCGGCCGCATATGACCACGACGCCGGCTCGCACGCGGGTCGGCGGGATGGAGATCCGCGATGCCTTTCCTCGCACCGCGCCGCCGCATGGCGGCGCGCTTCGCCTCTGCCGCGCTCCTCGCTCTGGGGGTCTGCGCCGGGGGCGTTTCCCTCGACCTGGCCGCCGCGCGGCCCGCGCACGCGCAGGCGGCGGACCGCTGGCTGTTCTGCATCGAGCGCGCGAACGACGACTGCTTCCTGACCTCCGACCCGACCGAGGTCGGCCCCGCGATGGCGTACTCGGACGGCATGAGCAGTATCAAGCTGGGGCGGCTGTTCAGCACCCCGTTCGGCGAGTACAACCGCCCGATCTACCGGCTGGCCCGGAACGGCTTCCACTTCTATACGGTCAGCGAGCAGGAGAAGAACGTGTCTGTGGCGGACGGCTGGGTGCTGGAGAACGTCGTCGGCTACGCCAAGGCCCCCGGCAGCATCCTGGCCCCGGGTGACAAGACCATCTACCGGTACCGCAGCTTCACCTACGGCGCGCTCAACCTGCGGTACACCGGCACGCCGCGCCACGCGCAGTGGCCCCCCCGGCGGGAGATTGTGAACGACACCTACCGGTCGCGCGCCGAGCCCTATTCGGCAGACCTGTTCCCGCAGGGGGACTACCTCTTCGAGGGCGAAGCCTTCATCATCCGCGACTGAACCGCCGCTACCCCCGCCCTTCGGGGCGGGGGCGAGGCGCCTACAGGCGCGGGTCAATGGGCTCGCTTTCGAGCGCCAGCACGCCGAAGACGCACTCGTGGACGCGCCGCAGGGGCTCGCGGCGCACGAACCGCTCCAGACCCTCCAGGCCGAGCGCGAACTCGCGGAGCGCGAGCGAGCGCTTGGCGTTGACCGCGCGGCTGCGGAGCCGGTCCAGGTTCTCGGGAACGGTGTACTCCGGCCCGTAGATGATGCGCAGGTACTCCCGGCCGCGGCACTTCACGGCGGGCTGCGCCAGCCCCTTCTTGCCGCGCACCACGAAGTCCAGGGGCTTGACCACCATGCCCTCGCCGCCGCCTCCGGTCAGTTCCTCCCACCAGCGGACGCCCTCCGCCACGCTCTCCGCGTCGGTGACGTCGATATCCCGGTGTCGGGTCGCGAAGAGCAGGCCGTCGCCCGCGGCGCAGAGCCGGGCGAGGGTGTTCATGTGCCACAGGTGGTCCTTGTCCGCGTGGACCGCGCCCTCGCTCGCGAGCAGGTGGAACGGCGCGAGCCGCAGGTCCGCGAGAGAGTTCACCGGCCAGCAGTAGCGCCGGTAGGCGTCCACGAACCGCCCCGCCAGCGCCTCCCGGTCCTCGTACTTCGCCAGCAGGGGTGCGAGATCGTCCACCCGGCCCGCCGCCTGCCGCAGCGCGGCGACGGCGGCAGGGAGCGCGGCGGTGGCCGCCGCGCCCACGGCGGCGTACTGCTGGCGTAGCAGCTCCTGCGCCTTGGCCGACCAGGGCATCAGCTCGCAGTCCAGGCAGACCCAGTCGGTCCGCAGCTCCTCCCACAGCCCGCTCGCGCCCACCGCGCCGCGCACCGCATCCAGGAACTCCCGCTCCAGCGCCGCGTCATCGAAGAACCGGCGCCCGGTGCGGGTGATGCAGACGCCGGCCGCTTCCGCGTCCCGCACGCCGAAGCGGCGGCGCGCGGCCTCGGCGTCCCGGCAGAGCACGACCACCGCCCGCGAGCCCATGTGCTTCTCCTGGCACACGACCGTGGGCACGCCCTGGCCACGGAAGTACGCGAACGCCTCCGCGGGGTGCTCCAGCAGGCCCGGCTCCTGGCTCGTCTCCGGCGGCGACATCGTGGGCGGCAGGTAGATCAGCCACTGCGGGTCGGCCGCGAACCGGCTCATCACCTCCAGCGCCGCGATCGCGTTCTCCTCGCGCAGGGTGACGTTCCCGTGCAGGCGCGTCGCCACGATCCGCTTCCCCAGCACGTCCTCGATGTCGAGCACGTCGTCGTGGGCCTGCTGCGCCGTGAGGGCGTCCGCGGTCGCGGCCTGCGCGGCCTCCGCCGCGGCGGGCAGGAACGGGCGCGCCGGCTCGGCATACACGGCGGCGGCCGGGACGGACACCAGCTCCCGCTCCGGGTAGCGGAGCGCGGTGAGCGCGCCGCCGAACACGCAGCCGGTGTCGATGTTGAGCGTG